>CAZNVX010000066.1:0-10179 GCA_964576225.1 uncultured Christensenellaceae bacterium | reverse complement strand
GACGTAATGCCCCGTGCGGCGTCGTCGCTGAGGTACTGCCGCACATCGTCCTCCCGGTCGCAGTATCCCAGCTTCAGCCGCGCCCCGCCTGGAAACAAAAACACCTTGTCGGTATCGCTGTACTTTGGTCTCAAAGCCGCGGGCAGCCGCTCGTAGGCGTCCAGCAGACGGCTGGTGTGGTTTTCACGCAGCTCCGGAAACGTGCGCCGCACGATCAGCATGCGGATACCCGGATGCTCAAACGCAAGATATGTCGCCTTGGCCCGCACCGCATGGCTCTTTCCCCCTCCCCGCGCGCCGCCGTACCCCACATACCGCGCATCGTTCTGCAAAAACAACGCCTGCTTGAACGTCGGGTCTCCCAACGCCGCCTGCAGCCCCGCTTCTATATGCCCGCCTTTTTCCATTCCGCATCCCCCTTTACTCAAATAAAAAAAGCCTTTCGGCTATCGTTATTTCGTCAACCTTAAATTCTATTCTAGTGGCCAAGTCTCATTTCTTACCAAGAATGATGAAAAAGACTTATCAGGCAGAAATGTCCTGTATGTCAGCATGTCAGCCCAAATCATCTCAGCTTTTTCCAGACTAATCAAGCCCGTGACATAGGCTTGTCCCAAAACGCGAGAAGTCGTTATATGCTTTAGTTTTTGATTGCTGATCTGCTGTGCCACGTCTCTCATATTGTTACTCGCAAGTACTCCTCGTCTATCGGCGCAAAGCGCAATCGCCGCCGCTTCCCCAGAACCGATTCCTTTGTGTCCGCGCGTCCTATGCATTAGCATGCATTTAAACACGTAGGCCATTTCGTCAACGCGCATATCAAATATCTCAACATCTTTATATTTTACCAATGCTCCAAAACGCTTAACAATCCGCTCCTCTCTTCTGTTTAATTCCGTTTGAACTTCTCTGGGGGCAATGAACCGATAACCCCGGCATACTTCCTGAAAAATATGAAAATAATCCTCACTAGTTGACTTAATAAATGAAATTATAAAGTCCGAGTCCAAATATATATCTTCCAAATCAACGCCACCATAAAAATGTTGGTCAGTTTATCCCTGCATCAACAAGATATTCATCATACTCGCGATCGCTGATAACTGATAACTCATGCAATTTCTCTGCCAAATTCACATACTTCCCATTTGCATTGTTCTCCTGTTCCTGCGCTATATAGAGGTTAGTGCTAAAACCCAAAGCCTTGGCCTTTCGCATAATATCGTCTTTAAATAATTCTGCCTGTTCTTTGCATATTACCTTTTCATTTTGCAGACGCCATAAAATAGCGTTATGACTGATTTTATAGTATTGCTCGAGCCTAATAATATCCTCAAGGTTAATAAGCGAATCAATATCTTCAAGTTTATAATTCAGTTTCTTTTCCATAAACCAATACATCGCTTCTCGCGGCATAATAAAATGAGATGCGAATGCATCTGCGAGTTTTTCGACCTGAGGCTTATTGACGCTGTCCATACAAATAGAAAACGAAAAGCCTTTCTGCACATACAAATGGTAGATCTCATGCGCCAGCGAATACCTTTGTCTCCCCAAAGTATGCTTCGAGTTAACCGCGATAACTTTATTAGAATTATCTTTTGCACAAACAGCGCAAACCCTATCTTCCATTGGAAAAGACAACAAAGTCACATCCCTTTGTGAAAGCAAAATTGAATCAAATTCTATTGGAGTATATTCACCAACTCCAAATTCATTTCTTTGCTTTACCGCCTCATAATCAATATTCTCATATATGTTATAAGGCATTATTTCTTTACCTCTCCAAGTAGTTGTTCCATTTCTCTCAAATTTGTCAGAATCCGATTCATTTTTGCAACAACCTTTAAGTCTTCTCCATTAATCCCGCTTCCTCTAAAAGCAATATTTCTTAAAGTTGTAGTTTCATCTTCACCAAAAAAGAAACCAATAGAACAGCCGAACAAATCAGCTAATCTATCCAAGGCATCCGAGGTAATTGGTCTTTCACCCTTTTCATATTTTGATATCAGTCCCTGATCTACTTCAAGATATTCTGCCACAGCCTCTTGAGTAAAACCTGCTTGTTTTCTTAGTTTCTCCAAATTCGCTCCCACCAAATTTATATCGATTCGAACCATATACAAGCCTCCTCCCGTCACCTATGTATTTAATATATACACAGTTTGTCATAATTTCAACCGTTTTATTATAAATTTTTTATGACATTCGCTATTTCCTACTAGCATACAAATAAAAAAGCGCCGGTTCATACCAGCGCCAGGCCCGTCATCCGTCTTATTCGTGTATCTCGATCACATCCACGGGACACGCCTCCGCAGCGTCCTTCGCGGCGTCCTCCACCTCTTCGGGTATCTCGTCCACATATGCCTCCGCCGGCCCGTCTTCGCCCATGCGGAACACCTCCGGGCAGGTCTCCACACACAGCTCACACGCAATGCATCCGTCACGGTTGACCACAGCTTTCATGTCGCAGCCTCCTTTTTTATCAAATAATGGTACTATTCTACCCCAATAAAGCAACTGTATGCAACCATTTACCGCGCGAATTTCCTGTATCGCCCCAAATCAAACGGCGGCCCGGCATTGCCCGTCTGCGTGCGCGTCCCAAAAGCGCCCGTCGCCTCCAGCAGCTTTAAACCCAGTGTGGCCGGTTTGCCGCTCTCCTCCCAGTAACGCTGCAGGTGCAGCATCGTTTTTGCCATACACTCCGCCATTTCCCTGTTCGGTGTCAGGTTTGCATCCGCATCCGTCCGGCTCACATACCCGCCCCGCCAGCAGTCCAGCGTGTCGCGCGTGATATCGAGCGCAATACACAGCCCGGCCAGGCTGTACCGCCCCGACTCGGCAGCCTCCGCGAGGTACGCGTCCGCCCGCGCCCTCACTGCGTCCATATCAAGCCGCCAATCACCATCGGCCTGTACCGCATAGGCATCTCCCGCCGCCATCCGGCTGCCGCTCTTTCTTTTCGCCATGCGCCCCTCCTTATCATATCCACTATCCTCGGGCATCATAGCACAGCCTGCCGCTCACAATCGCTCATTATTTCATTCTGATACATTGACAATCGCTTCAACAGCGCATATAATAGACCATATAGTCTAGACCATTCAGTTCAAACGCCGCGCACGCGGGGAGGTTGAGTCAATGATAGAAGTCAGTCACCTTTACCATTCATATTCGGGCGGCGACAAATACGCTGTCAGAGACATCAGTTTTACCGTGCCCAAGGGCGAGGTTTTCGGCTTCCTCGGGCCCTCCGGCGCAGGCAAATCCACCACACAGGGCATACTTACCGGGCTTATCAAGCTGCAGCAGGGCAGCGTGAATGTCGCCGGATACGACGCGCGCCATTTAAGAACCGAAATGTTCAACCGCATCGGCGTCTCGTTTGAGCAGTCCAACGTATACAGCAAATTAACCGCGAAGGAAAACCTAAGCTTTTACCGCCGTCTGTTCGATGTGAAAACACGTGATCCCATGGAACTGCTGGCGCTTGTGGGCCTCTCCGGCAAAGAGAACGTCCGGGCCGGCGAGTTCTCCAAAGGCATGAAGCACAGGCTCACCTTCGCCCGCTCGATGATCAACAACCCGGAGCTTTGGTTTCTTGACGAGCCCACAACCGGGCTCGATCCGGCCATCGCCGCCAGTATAAAAGACATCATCAGGCAACAGAACAGCCAGGGTGTCACCGTGTTTTTGACCACGCACAACATGTCCATTGCCGACGAGCTGTGCGGCCGTGTGGCGTTCATCGTCGACGGCGAGTTAAAGCTGATCGATTCACCCAAAAGCTTAAAGCTTCAGTACGGCGAGAAGCTGGTAGAGGTCGAATACAACAAGGACGGCGCCGCCGCCAAAGAGACCCTCTCCACCGTGCTGGAGCCGGACCGGCAGCGCTTGAAGCGGATACTTGACACCGGCGGCATACTCACCATGCACACCAAGGAAGCCACGCTGGAGCAGATATTCATCAAGGTCACCGGAAGGGGGCTTTCATAACATGAAGCTCCTGAGCAGTTTTAGAAAAGAACTCATATTGGCGACAAGAAGCTTTTACTTCTACATCGAGCTGCTGTTCGCGCTGATTCTGCTCGCCGTGCTGCTGCTCGCCATACCGGAGCAGTCAACGTTTGTGGAGACAAGATACCTGTATCTTGATATGCCCGGCCCGGCTGCCACCGCGTTCACGCAGCACCTGCTTTTGGACGATACGGACGGTCAGCCCGAAAGCGTGACCCTTGAAGCCGGCAGCCACCGCTTTGACGCGGCGCTAGTTGAAACGGATAACGAGCAGCTCTACATACTCGGCAGTGAGCACGCCGTGGTCGCGCTGGCGGACGCGCACAGGCATGTCGGCGCAGTGATCTCGCTGGCAGACGATAACCGGCCGCGTTACACCTATTACCTGCAGGGCTACGAATCGCCCCGGCTCCGCAACCTGATATCCGTGGTGCTCAACGAGAGCGCCGACGTGCTGGAGCAAAAGGTCAATGCCCAGCCGGTCACCGTTCTCTCGCCGGGTTCACAGCCGCTTAATGACAGGGAAAACGCGATCCCGCCCCTGCTGGCATTTAACTGCAGCTTGATGGGCATGTTTATCATGGCCGCCTATGTGTTTCTGGACAAAAAGGAGGGCGTGATCAGCGCCTATGCGGTTACGTCATCGCCGGTGTCGCATTATCTGCTGAGCAAAACCTTCGTCATTCTATTAACCGCTGTCGTGTCGGGTCTAATCATCGTGCTGCCGGTGCTCGGTTTGTCTGTGAATTACGGCCTGCTGCTGCTTTTGCTGCTCACCAGCGGTTTCTTCGGCTCCGTGCTGGGTCTGTTCGTCGCCAGCTTTTTTCAGGACATCACCAAAGCGTTCGGCACAATCTTTCTGCTGCTCATTGTCATGATGATACCGGCCATCGCCCATTTCCTGCCGGGGTGGAACCCGGCGTGGGTCAGCGTTATCCCTTCCGACCCCGTCATCAAAGGCTTTAAGGAGATTCTGCTGCCGGGCGGAGACACTGTGTACGCGCTGCTCGCCAGCACAGGCTTTCTCATCGGCGGTGCCGTGCTGTTCGCCCTTACAAACAGACGGTACACAAAATCGCTGAGCATTTAAAAGAGGTGCTTTGTATGTGCAAAAAGGTTTGGACGATATTCCTTCGGGATCTGAAAGTGAACACGCGCGAAGCCATGACACTGCTGATCATCGCTTTCCCCATTATCTTTTCCATCGGCATCAACCTGATCGTACCGGGCATTAACGACACCACCGTCCATGTTGCCATGGTCAAAGGTCAGGACGATGCGCAGGCTGCGTATTTCGACAGCTTCGCCCACGTGCAGCTTTTGGGCGATGCGGCTGCCGTTAAAGACAGGGTGCAGGCGCGCGACAGCGTCATCGGCATCGTGCGGGAGGATACGGGCTTTAGCCTGCTGATCGAGGGCAGCGAGCCGCAGCACATCGTCGACTACGCCAAGATCATTAAAACGCTTTATGAGTCGGATATCCGGCTCGAGGACGCCCGGGCGGAAATCATTGACTTTGGGCGCACCATACCGCCCGTGAAAAAGCTGCTGGTCAACATGCTGCTGCTGATGAACACGGTGCTGGCGGGCATGCTGATTGCGCTGAATATCGTGGAGGAAAAGACCGACCGCACGATCAGCGCAGTGGGTGTCTCCCCCGTATCCCGCACCGCTTTCATCATCGGAAAAAGCCTGCTCGGCATGGTGGCGGCGCTGGTCATGTCCGCGGCCTGCCTGCTGATCACCGGCTTTGCGGGCATCAGCCTCTGGCAGACCGCGCTGGTGATATTCGCGTCCACGATACTGAGCATGATGCTCGGTTTCGCGCAGGGCGTGAGCAGCAGCGATGTGATGGAAGCTGCCGGCAGCGTCAAGCTTGTCTTCCTGCCGCTCGCCGGCTCCATCGCAGGATACGAGCTCGTCGCCGATAACTGGCAGGTGTTTTTCTACTGGTCACCTTACTACTGGGCTTACCGCGCGAACGATATGATACTCTCACGGAGCGGCAGCTGGCCGCAGCAGCTGCTGTCCCTCGCCGTTATACTCGCCGTGTGCGCCGTCGTTTTCGCGGCGGTATCGCCCAAGATAAAAAAAGGGCTCCGTTAAGTTCATCAGCAAAATTAAGGAGGAAATAAACATGGCATGGTACTGGTGGGTGCTCATCGCTGTCGGCGTGGCCGCAGTCAGCGTGCTTAAAATCAGGGTGTGGAGTAATCTTATGAAAAAGCGGGCACAAGAAAAACAGCAAAGGGAGCAAGAGGAATAATGTCCAGAAAACAGGATATCATCGACGCGGCAATTCGCGAATTTGGCACATACAGCTACGACGCCGCATCGGTCAACCGAATCATCACAGCCTCCGGCACGTCGAAGGGAACCTTCTACCACTATTTCAGCGATAAGAAAGACCTGTACAGCTCCATTATTGAAGACTCTGTCCGCATCAAGCAGCAATATTTTGTGAAGATGCTCGAAGACGTCAAGGCCACAAGCGACTTTTTTGACGTCATGAAAGCGCAGATCAAGGGGACGTCACAGTTCATGCGGGACATGCCCGACCTCTACAGGTTCGGAACCATGCTCTCCCGGGAAACCAGCCCGGTGAAGGATGAAATCCTGGCCCGTTATATCCCGCAGGTGGGTGACTCCTTTCAGAAGGTTGTGGAAGCCGGCGTCGGCGAGGGCACGTTTACTGACAGGTATCCGGCGTCTTTCGTCGTCAGGATCATCCGTCACCTGACGATGACTTACTTTGACGCGCTTTTTGACCCAAATGAAGAGCCGACCATAGAGTCTATCGAAGAAAGGCTCGACATGCTCTTCGATTTTTTAAAACGGGGTCTAGCGCCATAGTCAACATCGCGCTTCTGCCCGATTTTTTCGCTTTTCCCGCCAGCCACGGGCATCACCCGATGCACAATGCTCTGTTCCACTTTTTTTCGCGCCAATATAGTTGTGATTCCCGGTGCTGTCCTATATAATAATACCATAATATAGACACTATAGGGGGATGATGCCATGCGCAAAGCAAGCAGGGTCTTGGGTATCATTGGCAGCAGCCTGGCCGCCGTCTTTGGCGTGATGATTATCTTACTTGCCGCGCTGTTTGCCTCTGTTTTTGATTCCGGCTTTTTCCCGGATTATTCCCTGCACGACCGCTTAGACACGGCAGACTTCTCCGTAACGGAGACGGCTCCACGCGGCAGCATGGCCGCTTTTGACAGCCTCTTCACCATTTACTATGTGATGGGCGGCGTCACCATCGCTGCCGCCATACCCGGTGTCATCGCCTGCGTGCTGGTCAAAAAGAAAAATACGGCGGCGGGTGTGCTCAATATCGTCGCCGCAGTGCTGGCCTTGCCCGTCACTGTCTGCATGGTGCTGTTCATTCTCGCCTCGGTGTTCGCTTTCAGAAAAGAAAAGCCCCCGGCGGCGCAGTTCGTCTATGTCCCGGCTCCGCCCGGCGCCTATCCTGCCGGTTATCCGTATACGCCCCCGCCAGGCGGTTATCCGTATGCCCCCCCGCCAGGTGCTTATCCGCTTGGCGCTTATCCGCCATACCCGCCGCCTGCTGCCACAGACAAAACCGGGGAGGAACAGTAATATGCGCAAAACGAGCCGCATTCTCGGCATCATCGGAAGCTGTCTGGCGCTTATTATCGGCGGCCTGCTGTTGCTGGGCGAGCTTGTGTTCAGCTCAGCCCCGTCTTACGATTATTTCTACTTCGACAGATACAACCAATATGACACGCTCAACGCCTCGGCGGCTGACGATATTCTTCCCAGGGAAACCCGCTTCGAGGGCGACGTGCTCATGCTTGTGGTGGGCGGTGCCTCTGTGCTGGGAGGCGTGCTTGGCGTGTTCGGCAGCATCTGGGTTAAGAAGAGGCACGTGCTGGCCGGCGTGCTGATGATCATCGCCGCCATCCTGTCCATATACGCCACGGTCACCATGGTGCTGTTCATACTCGCCGCGGTATTCGCCCTCAGGAAAGAAAAAACCCCTCTTCCGCCGATGATGTACGCCGCCGCGCCCCCCGGCTGGCCGGCGTTTCCGCCACCCGGCGCTTACAGCGCATACTATCCGCCCGGTGTTTATCCGCCCCCCGGAACGTATCCGCAGCAGGGTCCATACCCGCCCCCTGGTGCATACCCGCCGCCGGGGCAGCAAGCCTGGCCATACCCGTGGCCGCCTCCGGCGCCCGCTGCACCGCCAAACCCCATGGCAGCGCCGCCGCCGGTCGAATCTGTCAATAAAATCGAGGAGGATTCATGATATGAGAAAAGCAAGCTCGGTACTTGGTATCGTCGGCGGCGCACTCGCGCTGGCCTGCGCTGCGGTCGGCATTATCGGCGGCACGCTGCTCACCGTATTCGCGCCTAATCTCTTTCAGAATTTTTCAGGCTTCATGACAAAAGACTTCATACCGGGGCACATGCCGGACTTTATGGGCTTTGCCTGGCAGGCGGGCGGCATCGTCCTCCTCGTGGTCAGTGCGATGATGATCGCCGTCGGCGTACTCGCGCTGATCGGCGGCAATATGGTCAAAAAGAATAATGTGAAGGCCGGTGTTCTGATGCTCGTCGCCGGCGGCATCTCGATGTTCACCGGCTACGGCTGGGTGATCACGGTGCTGTGCGTGCTCGGCGGCATATTTGCCCTTGTCAAGGAAAAAGCGCCTGAAAATCCGCCTTCGCCGCCTCAGAGTTGATCGGTCATTTACGTTAGATAGCGGGCATTTTATCACACCCGCTTTTTTCTTTGCTGTTGTTTCGACATGCCGGGCGGCTTTATTGAGTCTGCTCCGGCACCCTGTCCTAAACGCCGCCCGCTATGGCGCTGGTGTCACGTGCCGGCCGTTATGGTCTCCCTCACCACGCCTGCCGCGTCAAAACACACAATGTGCGCCTCCAGCGTTTCCCCAATCATCATCACGCCGAAAGAGAAAAAAGTGTTCTGCCGCTTATCCGTCGGCGAGCCGGGGTTAAACAGCAGCACGCCGTTATGGTTCGCGCAGTAAGGAATATGGCTGTGGCCGAAGATGATGGCATCCACATCGTCCGGCGAAAAGCAAGTTATCACCCGCTCAAGCGTTCTCCCCTTGGTTCCATGGCCATGGCATACGCCCAGCACAAAGCCGCCCAGACGCAGCTTGAGCCTTTTGCCCAGCCGCCACTGCAGCTCAGGCTGGTCGAGGTTGCCCGCCACCGCAGCCACTGGCGCATACGCCGCCAGATGCTCCAAAACCTTTGGCGAGAGGATATCCCCCGCGTGGATGATATAATCCGCTCCGGCCAGGGCATCAGCCAGCGGATCCGGCCAGGCCTTGTTCGCGTCTCGCATGTGGGTATCAGATAACACAATGACTCTCATAATGGCTCCCGAAATAGAGTATGCAAAGGTCTGTGCGCTGGTTGTGCCCGCTCAGAAGCCGGGCTTTGCGGCAGCATGAATACTCTTGAAAAATTCGACAAAGGAAGGTCTATCTCCCTTGTTATTTTCCAATATTTTTTAATTTACTCACTAGTAATTCAAATAATATTTGACAAAATGGAATGAAAGCTCTAATGTGTTGCTATATATGAATTGAAATAAATGCTTTAATCGGAGTATTGGGAATGAATTGTAAGAGACTTCTGCTTCTGCTTTTGATCGTGGTTCTTCTGGCTGGCTGCGCGAACACAAACGCCAGTCCCATCGTCGTTACCCCGGAGCCTGACGTGACTGTTCAGCCTGTGCCGGAGCCCACGCCCGAGCCCACACCCGAGCCGACGCCCGAGCCGACGCCCGAGCCGACGCCCGAGCCGACGCCCGAGCCGACGCCCGACCCGTATTTTCCGCTTGAGGAGGAGGTCTCCATCGACGCGGACGGCGGCCATTGGCTTTACCGCTCGCCCACGCTGTTCGTGGAGGTGAATCGCATTGTCACCGACGTGCCGCAGACCTACTTTGTGGCCGAGATACGCATGAAGGAAACGGAAAAGGAGATTGCAGGCTTTGCCAGGCCTGACCGGCCGGGCAGCTCCACCAAGCCCCTCTACAAAATTGCCAGTGAATACAAGGCTGTAATCGCGGTTAATGGCGATTATATGCACCGCGTTGCGAGCGACCCCAAGGGCTATATCATCCGTGACGGCAAGGTCTATGTCAAGGAC
>CAZNVX010000065.1:0-10235 GCA_964576225.1 uncultured Christensenellaceae bacterium | reverse complement strand
CAATAAGGCGCGGGAATAATAACCTCATCGCCAGGGTTGAGTATGGCGGCAAACACGTTGAACAGAGAGTGCTTGGCACCGTTAGACACGACGATATCATCCGCTTCGTATTGCAGGCCGTATTTGCCCTGCAGCCTCTGAGCGATCGCGCTTTTGAGCTCAGGCATGCCGGCCGCCGGGGTGTAACGCGTCAGGCCCATATCCAGCGCCTTTTTCGCAGCGTTTTTTATGTTTTCCGGCGTATCAAAATCAGGCTCCCCCGCTCCAAAACCAACAACATCCCTGCCCTCTTTCTTCAGCCTTTTTGCCATGGCATCAATGCTCAGCGTCACAGAAGGCGTTATGCCCAGCGCTTTGTTTGATAATATCATCTCAACCTCCATTGGTTAAAGAAATTTGCATTATAGACATTTCAATACTTCATTCCATGGGTATAATATCATACTAAATGAATGATTTCAACTCCATAATCATCAAATTTTGCATGATCTCAAAAAAAATATTGCATGTCACTCCCCAAAGCGCATACACTGTCACCATCTTTGAAGCATATAATATAATATATAATCGGAGGACAAAAAAATGAAAACTCCTGTTCTGTTTTACGGCGAAAACTGCGTGTATTGCAAAAAGGCAAAGATGCTGATCAATCGGGCTGTGGAGAAGCATCCGCCTTATCGTATGTTACCGATCAGATATATCTGCGATGAACGTGATGAAGACGGTCGTTATAAGCACACGATGGTTCCGGCTTTGTACTGTAATCATAAGCTTGTTTTCGAAGGCAATCCGGACATGGCCGATATTCAAAGCTGGCTGGCCGAATGCCTGTATGATGATGAATGAGCGTGAGTAATGATTCAGATTTATTGAAACCCAAATCTTTCGGGGTTCTGCCAACCGGTCGAGTTGCCTCTCCTAATTGTCTTGTCATGTTTCATCATATAACTGATTGCTCTTTTTATTCTCGTGCATAAAAAGGCTCCACTACCTCTTTGATGCATTATTTCCTTTTTGGAGCATGCGAATGGATCATACAACCATTGGAATTCAAAAAAATAGATAAATAATCAACAAAATGCGGCATATCGCTTGATTCTTGACCATAATCATAATAGAATTACCAAAAAAGAGGAGGGACAAGCCTATGCAAAACTTTGTGATTGGAACATGTTCCACATCCGACTTGCCTCGCAGCTATGTTGAAACCCACGAATTGGTTGTCATGAAATACACCTTCATGATCGACAAGAAAGAATATAAAGACGGAGATATGGATCCCAAAACATTCTTCGATTTGGAGCGCGAAGGTTTCATGCCCACAACGTCGCTGTTAACGCCCAACGAGATTATGATGGTGTTTGACAAGGTGCTTTCGGAAGGCAACGACCTTTTGTACATTGCTTTCTCCTCCGGTTTGTCGGGCAGCTGCAACAATGCCAAGCTGGTGGCCGAGGAGCTCCGTGAAAAATATCCGGAACGAAAGCTGTACGTGGTGGACTCGCTGTGCGCATCACTGGGCCTTGGGCTTCTGGTGGATTACGCTGTAAAAATGCGCGCAGAAGGCAAATCCATTGATGAGACTTTCAAATGGGTGGAAGCAAACAAGCAGGGCCTCAACCACTGGTTCACAGTTGACAGCTTAAACCACTTAAAGCGGGGCGGCCGCGTCACCGGCGCTGCTGCATTTGTGGGAAATCTGCTTCACATCAAGCCCGTTCTCAATGTTGACTATGAGGGTCATCTTATTCCTCGGGAAAAAGAGAAGGGCCGCAAGAAGGCGCTCAAGTGTCTGCTCGACAAGATGAGCGAATACGTATCCAAGCCGGAAGGCCAGTCAATATTTATCAGTCATGGCGACGATATCGAAGCCGCAGAGAAGCTGGCCGGTATGGTCAAAGAGCGTTTCCCTCAGGTCGGTGAAGTGATGATCAGCACGCTGGGCGCGGTGATCGGCGCGCATGCCGGCCCTGGCACCATCGCGTTGTTTTTTATGGGCAAGTCTCGCTGACGTCTGTAACCTGAATATCGCTATGTGCCCCGCCCCTGTTGCGGGGCTTTTCATATTTGTCCCTATGGTCTCATATAGATATGTATATTCTTTTTACGGAGGAGATATATGAGATACGGACGAATGTTGTCGAAACAGCCCCCCAAAAAGCGCAGGTTTGCCAGTCTGATCGTCGTGGCGATCATACTCGGCATCACTGCATACTTCGTGGGTGCCGGAGCGGCCGGGGGCTGGCTTGCGAAAAACGTGATTAATCCTGTATTCAACAGCGATATCGGGCATGCGGAGGAACCCGCATCAACGACAGCCGGGATCACCACCGCCGTCGCGACAGAAACCAATACGCTGCCCGCAGCCGTTACCGGCACGCTGTCGGAGGAGAAGATCACGGCACAGAGCATCACGCTCTACGCGCTTCAAATTGGCGCTTTCTCCGACGAAAGCAATGCCAAGCAAACGGCTCAGCAGGTGATAGCACGTGGCGGCGCAGGCTATGTTGCCTATGACGGCAATCTTTACCGCGTTCTGGCCGCCGGTTACACATCTGAAAACGACGCAAAATCAGTCAAAGCTGAACTTGAAACCCAGGGCATCTCCACCACTATATTCAAGCTGGAATCCGGTGCGCTTGAGTTCAGAATCGGCGCCGAACAGCAGCAGATCGACGCCGTGAAGGCATGTTTTGACATGGTGCCTGCTGTGGTGTCGGAGCTGCAGCAGATTATTTACGATGCGGACAAAGGAAATAATGTGGACGATCGTATCTCAGCGCTCAATGCCAAGGCAGCCGATGTGACCGCCAAACTAAAAACGATTGGTTCCACAGATTCTTCTGCTTTGTCTGATTTAATTGAATATATGGACACTCTTTGCGAGAAGCTCGGCAGTATTCGCAAGTCAACCAATATTTCAGCAGTGGCTTTTTCCTCCGAGTTGAAGTATAATTTAATCGGGGTGGTCGTAGATTACTCCGCGTTCTTCAAAAAATTAAGCAGCTGATAATACGGAGGTCATATGACGATATCTCAAGCCGCCGCCATTTTGAACTGCAAACTGGTTTGCGGCGAACAAAACCTGGACAAGCCGCTTGCTTCAGCGTGCGGCGCGGATCTGATGAGCGATGTGCTCGCTTTCGCCAAAGAAAACAGTTTGCTTTTAACCGGAATGGTGAATCCGCATGTGGTGCGCACCGCTGAAATGCTTGATGTTCCATGTATTATTTTTGTTCGCGGCAAAAAGCCGACTGATGATGTGGTGGCACTGGCCAAGCAGACGGGCGTGACGCTTTTGTATTGCGACTGCACGCTGTATGAGGCCTGCGGCCGGCTGTATTCGGAAGGCCTGCCGCCGTGCAGCCGGTAAGTTACGATGACATCAGGATTCAAGGAGACGTTTCCCATCACAGCGGGTGACTTCGCATCAGCAGGCGAAGCATCGGCAAAAATCAAAAGCGTGCTGCGCAGGATAGGCATAGACCCGGCGCTCACCAGGCGCGTGACAATTGCGGCCTATGAAGCGGAGCTCAATATGATTATTCACAGCCTTGGCGGTGAAATGGTGTTTGAGATTAATACCGACGCGATCAATATTTACTGCCGTGACACCGGCCCTGGTATCGCGGATATTGACATGGCAATGCAGGAGGGATATTCGACGGCATCTTCCGACATCCGGATGATGGGCTTCGGAGCAGGCATGGGGTTACCCAATATCAAGAAGAACAGTGACGCCATGAGCATTCGTTCAGATTCTGGCGGGACAAGCCTGCACCTGCGCTTTGATATCAACTAAAGGCGGAGCGACATGAACACATATTTTCATTCTGTGCGGCTCGACAAAGACAAATGCAAAGGCTGCACCAACTGTATCAAGCACTGCCCCACCGAGGCGATCCGTGTGCGCGGCGGCAAGGCGCAGATCATCCCGGAGCGCTGCATCGATTGCGGCGAATGCATCCGCGTATGCCCGTATCACGCCAAAATCGCTTACACCGATCCGTTCTCCGATATCGGTAAGTTCAAGTATAAAATTGCGCTGCCTGCGCCGTCTCTTTATGGCCAGTTCAAAAACCTGTCCAGCATCGACCGCGTGGTGATGGGCCTTAAGCTGATGGGCTTTGACGATGTTTACGAGGTTGCGCGCGGCGCGGATATCATCAGCTGCGCGATCTGTCAGCACCTGGATACCAAAAAAAGCCTTCCAGTGGTATCATCGGCATGCCCGGCCATTGTCCGCCTGATTCAGGTTCGGTTCCCGGGTCTGATCGATAACATACTGGATCTCCAGTCGCCCATGGAGATCGCCGCACTGGCAGCCAAACGAGAATACGCAAAAAAGCATGACGTGCGTGCAGAGGATATCGGCGCTTTTTTCATCACGCCCTGCCCTGCCAAAATGACCAGCATCAAGAATCCTTACGGCATCGACAAAAGCTATGTTGACGGTGCTTTTTCAGTGATCGATATATACGGGCTGCTGGCCGGACAGCTTAAAAAACCCGGCATTGTGGTCACGGAGGGACAGACAGCATCCGTATGCGGCGTTGGCTGGGCAAGTTCGGGCGGTGAAGCCGCAGCCGCCGGCATAGAAAATTCACTGGCTGTGGACGGAATCGGCAATGTGATCAAGGTTTTGGAAGAGATCGAAAATCTAAAGCTCAGCGATTTGCAATTCTTTGAAGGTCTTGCGTGTCCGGGCGGTTGTGTAGGCGGGCCGCTCACATTTGAAAATCCATACGTCGCACGTTCGCGCATAAAAACACTGTCCGCAAAAATCAAAGATATTGCGCCCTGCTCAGATTACGCTCAAGAATATATTGATGACGGCTCTGTGCTCTTCAGCCAGCCCATTCTTCCGCGTCCGGTATTGAAAATAGACGACGATATGGTGGCAGCGATGCGAAAGCTCGAGCAGATCGAGGAGATAACGGAACGGTTGCCGGGGCTGGACTGCGGCTCGTGCGGCTCCCCCTCCTGCCATGCCATGGCCGAGGATATTGTCCGCGGTGATGCCAAAGAAATGGACTGTATTTTCAAGCTGCGTGACAAAGTGACCAGCCTCGCCGAACAGATGGTAGAGCTCACAGGCAAAGACAAAAAGGAGAAGGCATGATGACCGTTCAAGAATTGATCAGGAGAACGGGGTGGCAGATGCTGACGCAAGCTGCAGACGAAGCGGTCACATCGGGATATGTGTGTGACATGCTCAGCTGGGTGATGGCACGTGCTCAGGCCGGCACCGCGTGGATTACCGTTCAGGCGCATGTGAATGTGGTTGCCGTGGCTGCGCTGACCGGATGCGCCTGTGTTATTGTGCCGGACGGCATTAACGTATCGGAAGAAACATTATCCGCCGCTCGTGAAAAGGGCGTCTGCCTTATAGCCGCCCCATGCACCTCGTTTGGTGCTGCGGCTGTGCTCCACGACCTGGGTGTGGGCGAAGTTGCACAATGACTGTCTATTACGACCTGCATATTCATTCATGCCTGTCGCCATGCGCATCGGATGATATGACGCCGGCCAATATCGCAGGCATGGCATCCATCAAGGGGCTGTCCCTCATCGCTTTAACTGATCATAATGCGGGGCGCAATTTAATACCTATGGCTGCGGCTGCATCTGATTTTGGTCTCGTTTTCGTCCCGGGCATCGAGGTGACCACCATTGAAGAGGTGCATGTGCTGGCTTATTTCTCCAACACGTCCGATGCTGTCAGCTTCGGGGATGTACTCTACGATTCTCTTCCTGACATCATCAACCGACCTGACATATTCGGTTCTCAGCTGATAATGGATGCAGGTGACAGCCCATCTGGCGAGCTGGAAAAACTTCTGCTCCAGGCGACGCCTTTTTCCATTGATGAGATTGTGCGCATGGTGCGCAGCGCCGGCGGGTGTGCGGTTCCCGCACATATCAACAGGCCTTCGTTCTCGGTTTTGTCAAACCTGGGCTTTTTGCCGTCAAAGCTTTTTGGTGTGGTGGAGGTGATAAAATCCCTTCCCTGCCACACTGTTGATCCGGCGCTTTTTCAGCTTCACTCATCAGACGCGCACACTCTCGGAGATATATCCGAGCCATATAACTGCTTAGAATCCATCACAAAAGCGACAGATTTTGTGGATTTTGTCAATTCGTTTCCCAATATATAGGTTCATGCTCATTTTTCGACACTGATAGCATACAAATATTAAAGTTTATTATTTTTTTCACAATTTTTATATGCAATCACATTCAATTTGTGATAGAATATGCGCTGGATGTTTGTTTGTTATTTTTTTATCAATCTAATTACACCTGACAGGAGGGAGTTATGACCACGAGTGTGGATGATAAGCTTATGCGGGAAGAGCTCATAAGCTTCATCGAAGAACAAAAGAAGAAACCAGGCCCATTGATGCCCATCATGCAGAAAGCTCAAAGTATTTTTGGTGCACTCACAATTGACGTGCAGGAGCTTATCTCAGAGCAGCTGGGTATCCCCATGAGCGATGTATACGGCGTCGCCACTTTTTATTCACAGTTTGCATTAGAGCCGAAAGGAGAGCATATCATCAGCGTTTGTATGGGAACAGCCTGTTATGTCCGCAACATCGAGAAAATTATGGACAGGCTGAGCGAAGAGCTGAACGTTAATCCGGGCGAAACGACGCCTGACCGAAAGTTCACGCTGGAACCCACACGCTGTCTGGGCTGCTGCGGTCTTGCCCCCGTCATCATGATCGACGATCAGGTGTACGGCCGGCTGACACCGTCGGACATCCCGGACATACTGGCCAAATACGAGAAATAGAGAATGCGTGATATTTCTTTGCACCTGCTGGATATTGCCGAGAATTCGCTCCGCGCAGGCGCCAGCCTCATCCGAATCGACGCTCAGATCAACGTGTCCGACGATACGCTGACTGTGACGATAAAGGACAATGGAAGCGGTATGAGCAAAGACATGCTCGAACGTGTGAGAAGCCCTTTTACGACCACACGGACGACCCGCAATGTCGGGCTCGGCATTCCTCTGTTTGCAGCCGGGTGTGAAAGCACCGGCGGGCGTCTTGAAATCGAATCTGCGCCCGGCGAGGGCACAAAGCTGACCGCCGTATACGGTTACAGCCATATCGACCGGCCGCCGCTTGGGAATATTGCGGAAACAATATCCGCGTTGGTGATTTCAAACCCAACAGTCGATTTTGTTTTCTCAGCACGCAAAGATGAGTCGTTCGAATTTGATACCCGGCAGATCAAGGCCACTCTTGACGGCGTGGCCATAACGGAGCCCGCAGTGATCACGTTTATCCGTGAATATTTAGAAGAAGGAACCATGCAGGTTTTTGGAGGACAGGATATATGAAATCGTTAAAAGAACTGGAAGAAATCAGGAACAAGACCTTATCTCAGATTGATATACGCAAAACGGGCGAAGGCACCCGTATTGTCGTTGGTATGGCCACATGCGGTATTGCGGCGGGCGCTCGCCCTGTTCTCTCCGCTTTTGTGGAAGAAGTTGCCAAGCGCAATCTTGCCGGTGTGACTGTTTCGCAGACCGGCTGCATCGGCGCTTGCCGGCTGGAACCGATGGTCGAGGTTTATACGCCCGGTCAGGAAAAAGTGACGTATGTGAAGATTGATCCCGGCATGGTAGGCCGCATCGTGGCTGAGCATATTGTCAACGGCAACCCTGTGACGGAATATACCATCGGTTACAGCGAAGAGAACAACAAGTGATAACAAGGAGGAAAGCATAATGGATATTTTCCGTTCACATGTCCTGATTTGCGGCGGCACCGGATGTACTTCAGCTGATTCGCCAAAAATCATGGAGAAAATGACTGAAGAAATCAGCAAGGCTGGTCTTGATAAAGAAGTCAAGGTCGTCAGAACCGGCTGCTTTGGCCTTTGCGAAGCCGGACCGATCGTGATCGTGTATCCCGAAGGCAGCTTTTATTCGCGCGTTTCGGTTTCCGACGTTGCTGAAATCGTCAACGAACATCTCTTGAAAGGCCGCATCGTACACCGGCTGCTTTACAAGGAAGAGGCGGGCACCGTTGAGATGTCTTTGGATAACATCGGCTTTTATAAAAAGCAGAAACGCGTGGCGCTGCGCAACTGCGGCGTGATCGACCCTGAGCGCATTGAGGAATATATCGCCTTTGACGGTTATAAGGCATTGGGAACATGCCTCGGAGAATACACGCCCCAGCAGGTGATTGACATCATCAAAGACAGCGGCCTGCGCGGACGCGGCGGCGGCGGCTTCCCCACCGGCATGAAATGGCAGTTTTGCCACAACGAAAAAAAGGATCAGAAATACGTGATCTGCAACGCTGACGAAGGCGACCCCGGTGCTTTTATGGACAGAAGCGTGCTGGAGGGCGACCCGCATGCGGTGATTGAGGCGATGGCCATCGCTGGTTACGCAATAGGCGCGAGCATGGGCTATGTTTATGTGCGAGCGGAGTATCCCATCGCTGTCAAGCGCCTTGAAATCGCCATCAATCAGGCGCGCGAGCTGGGTCTTCTCGGCAAGAACATTTTCGAATCCGGTTTTGATTTCGACCTGGAGGTGCGCCTTGGCGCAGGCGCTTTTGTCTGCGGTGAAGAAACGGCATTGATGTCATCCATCGAAGGGTTTCGCGGTGAACCGACCCCGAAGCCGCCGTTTCCTGCACAAAAGGGGCTTTTTGGAAAACCGACGATTATCAACAACGTTGAAACATTTGCGAACATACCGCAGATAATATTGAACGGAGCCGAATGGTTTTCGTCTATGGGCACCGAAAAAAGCAAAGGCACCAAGGTTTTCGCGCTGGGCGGCAAAATTATCAATACAGGACTTGTTGAAATTCCGATGGGCACCACGCTGCGTGAGATCATCTATGAGATCGGCGGCGGCATCCCGAGCGGCAAAGAATTCAAAGCCGCGCAGACGGGCGGTCCCTCGGGTGGCTGCATACCGTCCTCACATCTTGATACCCCCATCGACTATGATTCGCTGACCGCCATCGGTTCAATGATGGGCAGCGGCGGTCTGATTGTGATGGATGAGGATAATTGCATGGTGGACGTCGCGCGATACTTTCTCGACTTTACGGTTGATGAATCCTGTGGAAAATGCCCGCCGTGCCGCATCGGCACCAAGCGCATGCTGGAAATACTTGAACGCATTGTCTCAGGGCGCGGAGAAGACGGCGATATTGAAAAGCTGGAATTCCTCGGGGAGAATATAAAAAACGCGGCCCTGTGCGGCCTTGGAAAAACAGCGCCCAACCCGGTGCTCTCCACGCTCAAATACTTCCGTGACGAGTATGAGGCGCACATCCACGACAAGAAGTGTCCGGCGGGCCATTGCAAGGCGCTGCTCAATTACATCATCGACAAGGTGAAGTGTATCGGCTGCGGCGCATGCGCCAAGGTCTGCCCGACCAACGCGATATCCGGCAAGATCAAAGAGCCCTTTGAGATCGATCAGGACAAGTGCATCAAGTGCGGCGCCTGTATGGCTCGCTGCAAGTTCAACGCGATCGAGAAGAAGTAAGAAAGGAGCAGACATTAAATGGTCACTTTAACGATAGATGGAGTCAAAGTGGAAGTCCCGTCGGGAACGTCCGTGCTGGAAGCGGCGCGGAGCGTCGGCGTGCGGATTCCCACATTGTGTTACTTGAAAGGCATTAATGCCATCGGCGCCTGCCGCATGTGCCTAGTCGAGATGATTGAGGGCGGTCGCGGTCTGCAGGCGGCCTGCGTGCTGCCCGCAGCCAATGGCATGGTTATTTCGACGAATTCCAAAGTTGTTCAGGATGCGCGGCGCGTGAATCTTGAGCTGATACTCTCCAACCACGACAAGCGCTGCCTTTCCTGTGTGAGAAACCGCAACTGTGAGCTGCAGCAGATATGCGATGAGCTGGGTGTCATTGATGTGCCGTATGAAGGCGAAGGGTTTGACCGGCCTTTGGATACCGAATCCGCGTCGGTCATCCGTGATCCCAACAAATGCATACTCTGCCGTCGGTGTGTGGCGATGTGCGGAAACGTACAGAAAATTGGCGCGGTGGGCGCCACGCAGCGCGGCTTTAAGACAATCGTTGAGCCGGTATTCGGCAAATCCTTAAAGGATGTGCCGTGCGTTAACTGCGGGCAATGCATCACCGCCTGCCCTGTCGGCGCACTGACGGAACGCAGCGAGATCGACAATGTATGGAAGGTGCTGCACGATAAAACCAAGCACGTCGTCG
>CAZNVX010000064.1:0-10256 GCA_964576225.1 uncultured Christensenellaceae bacterium | reverse complement strand
TTATACTGGCGGCGACCTCGCTGGTGTGCATGAGCAATGCTTTTGTGGGCGATATGTGGAGCGAAACGGCGGCGATACTTGGCTATTCGGGCGCGGGCAAGGCGGTGGCGCTGCCGGCGCTGGTGAAAACGCTGGAGATGTCCACGCCGTATCCGTGCATGGCCACCATCTTTTTGCTGATGCTGCTCTATACGCTGCTGATGGTGTTTATCATGCTGGTGTTTAACCTGAAAAAGGGCCAGCTTGCGGGCGTGGTGAGCGTGTTCGTATTCAGCTTGTACGGATTTCTGCTGAATCCGCAGACGCTCAAAACCATCTTTATGCTTCCCGATGAGCTGATGTATAAGGCAAATGTGGCGGTCGGCTGGATGTCTCCGCTTAACCATGCCACCTATCACATGCACAATTTCGGATACGATTTGCTGCCGCGCCTGTGGCAGACGTATGCGATATTCGGCGGGCTGATCGCGCTGTGCTTTTGGTTTGCGCTGCGTGCGATACGGCGATACAACTTCAACTTTACCGGAACGGAGAACGGATGATATGGATGTGGCGATCAGCGTGCAGAACGTGTCTAAATCTTTTGGAGAGGAAGAAGTGCTGCATTGTGTGTCCCGCGAATTCGAGGAGGGCAAGATCCACGGCATCGTGGGCAACAACGGCTCGGGCAAAACCGTGCTGATGAAGTGTATCTGCGGCTTTCTGCTGCCGACGAAAGGCAAGGTGCTGGTCAGATATAAACAGGTGGGTAAGGACTGCGATTTCCCCGAGGATATCGGCCTTATTATTGAGACGCCCGGTTTTCTGCCCAATGCGACGGGAATGAAGAATCTTCAGATACTGGCGTCGCTCAATAAGAAGATAGGCAACGATGTGATACGGGAGACGATCAGGCGCGTGGGGCTTGACCCTGCCATGAAAAAACCGGTGGGCAAATATTCCCTCGGGATGCGCCAGCGGCTGGGTATTGCCCAGGCGATCATGGAGAACCCGTCGATACTGATACTCGACGAGCCGCTCAATGGCCTGGATAAAAGCGGCGTGACGCATATGCGCACGCTGATCAAGGGGCTGCGCGAGCAGGGCAAGACCATCATACTGGCCAGCCATAACCAGATGGATATCGACGAGCTGTGCGACACGGTGTGTGAAATGGATGCGGGCGTGATGACGGTGGTGAGATAACCGCCGCTTCACGGAAAAAAAGAGAGAGGCTGTGAACGAAATCATCAGGCTGGAAAACGTTGTGAAGATGACGGACAGCGGCCGGCGGGCGGTGAACGGCGTGAGCCTGCTGGCCAAAAAAGGAGACTGCGTGCGTGTGCGCGGCACGTCGGGCAGCGGCAAGACCGCGCTGGCACGGCTGATCGCGGGGCTGGAGCCGGTGAGCAGCGGGTCTGTCTACGTGCTGGGCGAGGCCGTGCATCAGATGGCGGCGGACAGGGCGGCGGTTTTCCGCAACCGGCACATCGGCATGCTGGAAGAGGAACCGGCGTTTGTGGACAGCTTGAGCGTGCTGGAGAACGTGGCGCTGCCGCTGACCATCCGCGGCGCCTCGGCCGGCGAACGGGAGAAAACGGCGAGAGAGCAGCTTAAGTCTATGGGGATACCGTATACCGCCGGCGCGCGGCCGTGCCATCTCTCGGCGCTGGAGGCGCAGCTGGCGTCCGTGGCCCGCATGCTCGCCGCACAGCCGCAGGTTTTGCTGGTGGATGATATGGCTGCCGGCCTGTCCGAGAAAGACGCGGCGCATATGCGCGGCATCATGTACACGTTGTCACGGTACGGCGGCTTCACTGTTTTGGAATTTACGGGAACGGACGGCGGGATGATCCGGGCGGACAAAACGCTTACGCTGGACCACGGAATGATTCAGGAGGACATACGATGAAAAAGATATATGCTGTGATCGCTGTGATGCTGGCGCTGATGTGGCCGGCGGGAGCGCTGGCCGTTGATGAGCCGGGCGATACGCAGGAAGACGCCGTGAGCGTCAGCCTGTCCGTGGACAACACGAATGTTTACGACGGCATGGACAAAGCGTACAATCAGGGCTACTCGCCCACCGTGAAGAACGGCTATGCAACCATCGTGGTGCCGCTCGTTGCCAGCGGCGCGTTGGACGGCAGCGCGATTATCGTGACGCCGGGGCTGGGGGATCCGTCTTCGTCGCCTTTTGTGTTCAAGAACTATCAGAAAACGATCGGGCTTCGGGACAATGCCGTCAACGGCGGCAGCGGCACGGTTTCATGTTATCTGGTGCGCTTTGATCTGGCGCTGGCGTCCGGCAGATACAACGGCGTGTACCCGGTGACCATCGATGTGCAGGCGCAGGCCGCGGACGGCAGCCAGATTCAGCAGATGCTCACCTGTTATGTAACAATCACGGACGGAAAAAACCCGAACGCTGCGGAACCGCCGCCCAAAACGGAAAAACCCACGTCACAGCCCAAGATCATCATCAGCGGCTACAGCATCAACCCGGCGGCTGTGGAAGCAGGCGGTGAATTTACGGCAACCGTTCGGCTGAAAAACACCAGCGACACCAAGCCGGTCCAGAACATGACGGTGGCGGTGTCCTGTGAGTCGCCCAACTTCCTGCTGCAGAATGAAAGCAGTGTGACCTATATCGATAAGCTGGGCAAGGGGGAAACCACGACGGTGAATGTCAGATATAAAACCGACCTTGACACACCGGCGCAGCGGTATAACATCATGCTGGCCATGGAATATGACAACAGCGACGCGATGACGCTCAGCTCCTCCGGATCGATTGCGGTGGATGTGAGCCAGCCGCTGCGCGTGGAGATGGAGGTGCCGAAGATGGAGGATTCCGTTAACGCCGGAGACACCATGCCGCTGTCGTTTCAGGTGATGAACCTGGGGCGCAGCGCCATCTATAACGTGCGCATCGAGCTGGCGGCGCCGGGGCTTATACCGTCCGGGAGCGCTTTTATCGGGAACATGGAGGCGGGTACCGCGATGCCCGGCGGCATGAACGTGTTTGTGGGCACGAAGAATATGACGGCCGGCCACGAAGGCGAGGATAAATATGGCTACACATCCGGCAAGATCACGCTGATCTATGAGGATGATAGCGGCGAGACGTACACAGTGGAGAACGATTTTTCCATAACAATCAATCCGCCGGTGATCGCGCCGGTCTCCGCCGAGCCTGCGGAAGAGCCGGAAAAGGCCGGGCAATGGTGGATATCCATTGTGATCGGGGGCGTTGTGGCGGCCGCGCTCGCGGCGTATCTGATCAGACGCCGGCAGCGCACGGTGAAGAGCGATGAAGGTTTCTGACCGTATCCGGCTGGCGCTCAAGACACTGAAGGGCGGATGGGCTGTTCTGTCGGCGGCGGGTGTGGCCATTTCGGTGTTCTGCCTGTGTTTCGCGGGGGCGGTTTATACAACGGTGCAGGCGGAGAAGGCACAGCCATATGAAATGATGGTTATGGCGCAGCGCGCCGGAGCGCTCACGGACGCGGCGGCTGCCGAGATAACACAGATCGAGGATGTGACGGCGGCGACGCCGGTATTGCAGACGCCGGTTCGGGTGACGGCGGGCGTCTATTCGGCGGACCTGACGCTGACGGCCACGCTGGGAACCTATATTGATGAAGAATTGGCGGACGGGGTTATATTTCCGGAAGACAGTGTGATGCCGTATATTGTGCTGAACCAGGCAGCCTGCAAGCTGTTTTCGGACGGCGCGACCCCCGCGGCCGATGAAGCGCCCGATATTGACTGGCTGGGCGAAAGCTTCTCCGTAATGCTGGGAGAAGAAAGCAATGCGGTGACCGCGAAGGTGTGCGGCATATTGCGAGGCGGCGGGGATGCGGACGAGACAACGGAGCCTGCCGCATACATCAGCTTGGCGTCGGCCAAAAAGCTGCTGCAGACAAACGGGCAGGGCGCGGACTACGCGGCCATTAAAGCCCGGGTGACCAGCATCGGGCAGGCCCAGAGCGTATCCCGCCAGATCTCTGTGATGGGGCTTGCTGTGTCGGATTCCGCCGGCGAGCTGCAGGCCGGGTGGGATATGATGCAAAAGGAGATGGGGTATCTGACGGTGACGGGTCTGTTTTGCCTTGTCTGCGCGGCGGTGCTGCTGAGCGTGTGGAGAAAAGTCAGCCTGCTTGAACACAAAAAGGCATGGGGCATGCTGATTAAGCTGGGGCTGACACAAAAAAGCATACGCGGTATTTTTATCGTGCAGGCGGTGATAATCGCGCTGGCCGGTATCGCCGGCGGGATCATAGTGAGCCTTGCGCTGCCCTCGTTTTTGCCGCCCGAAGCCGCAGACAATTCGGTTTTTGCGCTGACGGTGCCTCCCGTATCGGCCGCTGCGGCCGGTTTTATCAGCATGGGTGCGGGGCTGGCGCCGTTGCTGAAAAGAAAAACGTTTCACGCATAACCCGGCAGATTAAAGCCTTTTTTGCACATACAGGCCGTCTTGCGGGTTCCATTCCGCGTAAAGCACGTCGTCGATCCGGCTGATGTTTTGCTGATTTAAGCTCTGCGTCAGCCAGTATGTATCGTAACCAGTGGCGTCGAGATTTTTGGATTCTATTTTGCCTTCAACGATCAGCGGCAGGTTGAGCACGGCGGGCGGCGCCTCAACGGCCAGATCTCCTTTGCTGACGGTATCGAACGGGGGCTTTTTGATGACGGTGATGACGCCGTTTGGCTCAAGAATCGCATACTCGATCTGTCTGACGGAGAACGCCCCCTTGTTTCTGAGCAGGCTGAACAGCTCGTAAAAATCAAGCTTCTCTTTTTTGAGCACCTGATAGTCGATCAGCCCGTTTTTGATGATCAGCTTTGGGGACCCTTCGATGATGAGCCGGGCCTTACGGGACTTCTGGACAAGCTTCTCGATGGCGAACAGCAGCACCGTCCACACGGCAATGGCGTACAGTATATGAAACACCGTGGTCTCGGTGGAATATATGGCGTTTCCGAGCAGCTCGCCCAGCACGATGGCCGAAATGAAATCGAACGGCGAGATCTGCTGCACCTGGCGCTTGCCGATGATTTTCACAGCGATCAGCAATCCGATAAAACCAAAGAAGAGCTCGAGCGTGAGCTGAAAATAGACTGAATCCATATGTCACGTCTCTCCTGACCATTGTCTTGTAAAACATAGGATGCCCAAATTATTCGGTATAAACAGAGCCATGAATGGAGAAATTGGTTGTGTTCCTGTATAAAACCCGCTGTTCTCTCAAATAATCTATTCAGATAACAGGGGTGAATCATGAGCATACAATCGATCGGCATTTCTCAAATCCGAACAGATGCGCGGGACAAGATCAGCGGAAAAACAAGGTATCTGGATGATATCAAAAGCGTGGGAGGGCTGCATGCCAGAGTCCTTACATCCACGCACGCCCATGCGAACATACTGAATATCGACCTGTCGGGGGCGTATCAAACGCCCGGCGTGAGCAGGATACTGACGGGATGCGATTCGCTTGTGATGACGGGCTCCGAAATACAGGACATGCCAGTTCTGGCACGCGATGTGGTCAGGTATTACGGCGAGCCGGTTGCCCTTGTGATTGCCGCGGAAGAATGGCAGGCGTTTGCGGCGCTGAACAGAATCAAGGTGGCCTACGAGCCGCTGACACCCGTCAACTCGGTGGCCGAGAGCCTGGCCGCTGACGCCCCTTTGATCCATCCGCGTATGGGCCTGTATAAACGGACGGCGCCGGATATCAAAATAAAACCCGGCACCAATATTGTGAATCATGTCAAGGTCAGAAAAGGCGATATGAGCGCGGGATGGGGCGAGAGCGACGTGGTCGTTGATGGGCATTTTTCGCTGCCGCGCGCGAGCCATGTGTACATGGAGACACGCTGTGCCGAAGCTGAAATATCTGACGACGGAACCATTTTCATCGCGTCCGCGACGCAGGCCCCGCATGCCACGCGGGAGTTTATCGCGCAGTATTTCAATCTGTCGGAAGGCAGCGTTGTGGTGAGCACGGGTTATGTAGGCGGCGCGTACGGCGGCAAGGTGTGCCCACACCCCGAGATGCTGGCGTATATCGCGTCGAGAGCCGTGGGCGGGAAGAAGGTCTCGCTGGTATTCACAAGGGAGCAATGCTTTATGGCATGCGGCAGTAAAATCGGCGCCGAATGCGATTTTAAGCTGGGCGTGAAAAAGAGCGGCATCATCACGGCTCTTGAGGCGGTCTACCATCTTGATACGGGAGGCTACGCCGATACGGGGCCGCGGATGACAGTCGCCATTGCGGCGAACTGCTCAGGGCCTTATGATATCCGGAATATACAGTGCGACGCTTTGTGTATTTATACCAACCATGTTTACGCCACATCGTTTCGGGGCTTTGGCCATGAGGTGTCTGCGTTCTGCATAGAAAGAATGATAGAGAAGGCGGCACGGGCCATAGGCATGGATGCGGTGGAGATAAGAATGCTCAATCTGGCGCGGGAAGGATCGTTTTCTCCCACCCGGGTGGCGCTGAATGACAGTAATTTCGGCAAACCGACACTGTGTCTTGAAAAAATAAAACAGAAGCTGGGCTGGAGCGAGGGAGCCTGCATCCGTATCGGGGAGAACAAGCTGCGCGCGAAGGGCGTGGCCTGTTTTTGCAAGACGTCCAGCCTGCCCACCGATACGTCCTCCGGCGCGGTGATCACGTTCTGTTCGGACGGCAGCATCAACGTAAACTGCGGCGCCGTTGAAATGGGCCAGGGTGTTCTTACCGTGCTGAAACAATTGGCGGCCGAGCGGCTGCGGCAGGACCCCGAGAGGATCCACGTGAACGACCGGATCAACACGCGCTGTTCGCCGGAGCATTGGAAAACGGTGGCGAGCATGACCACCTATCTGGTGGGCAAAGCGGTGCTGGAGGCTGCGGAAGACGCCGTGCGGCAGCTCAAAAAAATCGCGTCGGTGGTATTAAGGTGCAGCGAGGATGTGGTGGACATCGGGCGGGACAAGGTTTTTCTTGTGCATGACCCGTCCGTGTACGTGCCGATTAAGGATATCGCCGCCGGTATCAAGTTTGAAAACGGCAACGCCTATGGCGGCCAGATTATCGGGCGGGGAAGCTACACGATGCCGCATCTGTCGCAGATGGACGCTGAAACCGGACAGGGACGGACGGGCCCTTACTGGACGACCGGCGCGCAGGGGGTGGAGATTGAGTACGATACAAAAGAGCATCAGCTCCGGCTTATCAGAGCTGTGACGGTGATTGATGCGGGCCGGGTGCTTAACCCCGATTTGGCCAGGGCTCAGGTGATGGGAGCCATGAGCATGGGGGTGGGTATCGCGACGCGCGAGGCGTACGCTTACAACGACGACGGCAGGCTGCAGAATTCGAGCCTGAGGACATACAAGGTGATGCATTTTGCGCAGAACCCGCTGTATGAGGTTGAGTTCATCGAAACGCCCAGCATATCATCCCCTTACGGCGCGCGCGGCCTGGCGGAGCACGGCGTGCTGGGCATGATGCCGGCGCTGGCCAATGCGGTATCGGCGGCGACCGGCGCGGAAGCCGATGCCATGCCGCTCAAGTTCGAAACGCTGTGGAAGCTGAGCCAAACAGGGGAGGGGCAGCCATGATACCGTTCGCTTTTGACTATTACCAGCCGCAGACGATCAAGGAAGCTGTGGATATTTATGCCGCCCTGCATGACAGCGGACGCGCACCGGTATATTTTGCGGGCGGCACCGAAATCATCACGATGGCGCGCCTGAATAACCTGACTTTTGATGCGGTGATCGATATCAAGCAGATTCCCGAATGCCGTGTGCTCACAAAGGATACCCGGATTGAGCTGGGCGCGGCGCTGCCGCTGGCGGACATCGTGCAGGCGGACGTTTACCACCTGCTGTCGCTGGCGTGCGCGCGGGTGGCGGACCACACGGCGCAGCGAAAAATTACGCTGGGCGGCAACATCGCCGGCACGATTATCTATCACGAGTCCGTACTGCCGCTGCTGGTCGCTGACGGCCGCGCTGTGGTGGCGGGCCCGGCGGGAGAACGGGAGGTGGCGCTCAGGCAGGTGTTTGAGGGCACAGCTGCATTGGAAAAGGGGGAATTCTACGTGCAGTTTGCCATGCCGGCGGATGCGGCCGGCTGGCCTGCCGCGCATGCCAAGCACACGGAAAGCGAGAAAATTGGGTATCCGGTGCTGACAGCGGTGGCCGTGAAAACACAGCGCGCCGTGCGCATGGCGTTCAGCGGTATTTATGAAAACGTGTTTATGCTGGAGCATACCCTGGCGGAGCCGATGCAGGCCGCTGCGGATGCCATTATGGCGGGCATTCCCATGCCCCTGAAAACGGACGCCGCCGCGTCCGGCCAATACCGGGCGTATGTGTTAAGGGAAACCGTACAAAATATATTACATACATTGGAGGCATCGTGAAGGTTGTTTCAGGAAAGACCGCTGTCGTGTTCTATATCAACGGGCAGCGTGTGGATGCTGTGGTGACGCCGTCTGACACATTGCTGGATGTGATGCGGAACGGGTTCGGGCTCACCGGCTGCAAGCCGGGCTGTGAAAACGGCGATTGCGGGGCGTGCACCGTGCTGATGGACGGCTGGCCGATGAAAGCCTGCCTGGTTCTGGCCGTGGAGGCACAGGGGCACGAGATCACCACGATTGAGGGGTTGAAAAACACACCGATTCAGGATGCGTTTATCAGGCACAATGCCTTTCAATGCGGCTACTGCACGCCCGGCTTTATACTGGTTTGCCATGCGCTGCTCAGCCGTTTCCCGGATGCCGACGACTATACAATTGAGACGTGGCTGCAATCGAACATATGCCGATGCACAAGCTATCAGGAAATCAGCGATGCGGTCAGAGAGGCAGCGCAGCAGTACCGGGCTCTGGGGTAGGTTTTACGCTGTCATCCGCTGAGATGATTGGCTCCGCCCTCGGATGAGCCGCACAGGCGCAGAGGGAAAACAGACAAAAAGAGGTGTTTGATCTGGAAAACGGTATCTTAAGCACTGAATATCTGGTGATGATACTGATGGGCATTGTCACCGGCACCATCGCGCGCGTGATCACGCTTGTGATCGATTACCGGCAGGTTCCGTCATATCCGAACGGACAGTTTATCCATCTTGTCGCAGGGCTGGTCGCTTCCGCGTTGGGCGCGGTGGCTATTCCCGCGCTGATAGAAAAGGACTTTACAGCGATCACGTTTATTGCGCTGGCCACACAGCATTTCCGTGATATCCGTAAGATTGAAAGAGAAAGCTACGCAAAGCTGGAGCACAGCCAGTTCACGAAAAGAGGAGACGCATATATTGACGGCATTTCAAAGACGTTTGAAGCGCGCAATTATATATCGCTGATCACGGCCGTGATCACGGTGCTGGCCATCAGGCTTGTGAATACGCAAAGCCTTGTGGTCAATATTTTGCTGGGGCTCGGCGTCGGGCTTGCCTGCACTTTTCTGCTCAAGCATTATACAAAGGGAAAAACAGTTGGGGATATCAGCACCGTTAAGCAGGGGACGATTACGGTGGAGGGGTCTGAGCTGTATGTGGACGGCATGTTCGTGTCCAGCATCCTTGGGATGAACAGAAGCCGGGAGCTGTTTTTTAAGGAAGGGCTTGCCCTGGTGGTTGAACCGAAAAAGCCGATATTTAGGCTGACACTGGAGAACTTCGGCCAACGGCAGGCCATGCTTTTCGAGGCTGTGCGGGCGCTGGGCGTGAAGAGATACCGCTTTACCCGCAGGAGCTTTTCGCAGGGAAAGATCGTGATTGCGCTTGTCCCGCTTGTGGCGGACATCGACACGCTGATTCAGGCCGTCAGGAACACGCCGATACTTGAGAACAGCCGCAAAATACACAGGATCATGAAAACAAAGGCGGACACACACGGAACATGAAAAACAAACCCGAAATTATCGCATATATCACCGACAACAAGGAGCGGATAATTTCCGGCGATCCGTTATGCCTTTTTGTGGAAGACGAAGCCGACAGGCAGCAGCTGATATCGGATATTGCCCGGGGACTGAGGGCGAATGTGATTCAGCTCAAAAACGGCGATCATATCATTGTGACAGATACGCAATAGCCCCGCGAACGTTTGCAATGTTCTGCGAGGCTATGACAAACCAATGCATGCCGGCAAAGTCTTCAAAAGCTGCTTTGGTTTTTCGCCTGGCCGTTTCGGACAGCCGCAAGCGGATGAGTTCTCATTGACTGCGAAAAGATGACAATGAACATAGCAGCCAGCAGCACCAC
>CAZNVX010000063.1:0-10264 GCA_964576225.1 uncultured Christensenellaceae bacterium | reverse complement strand
GCCAACACGTCGGACATGCCGGTGGCCGCCAGAGAAGCCTCGATATACACAGGCATCACGATCGCGGAATATTTCCGCGACATGGGTTATAATGTCGCAATCATGGCGGATTCCACCTCCCGCTGGGCGGAAGCCCTGCGCGAGATGTCGGGGCGCCTCGAGGAAATGCCGGGTGACGAAGGCTACCCGGCTTACCTGTCCTCACGGCTCGCGGGCTTCTACGAACGCGCGGGAATGGTCAAAACGCTGGGCAAAGACGGACGCTCCGGTTCCGTCACCGCCATCGGCGCGGTGTCACCGCCGGGCGGCGATATCTCCGAGCCGGTCTCGCAGGCCACGCTGCGCATCGTCAAGGTGTTCTGGGGCCTCTCGGCGTCGCTGGCGTACAAGCGCCACTTCCCGGCGATTGACTGGCTGAGCTCTTACTCGCTGTATTTCGACCGCCTTTCCGGCTGGTACGAGAACAATATTTCGTCTGAATGGGGAGCGCTGAGGCAGAAGGCCATGAGCCTGCTTCAGAAGGAATCAGAGCTCGAGGAAATCGTCCGCCTTGTCGGCGTGGACGCGCTGTCCCTGCAGGACCGCCTGACGCTGGAAACTGCCCGTTCCATCCGCGAGGATTACCTGCATCAGGACGCGTTCCATGAAATCGACACCTACACGTCGCTGCCCAAGCAGTCCGGCATGCTGCGGCTGATATTAAAATGGGGCGAGCTGGGCGAAAAGGCGCTCGCATCCGGCGCGCTGTTCTCCAAGCTGATGGATATGCCGGTGCGTGAGGAAATCGCGCGCATGCGCAATGTGCCGGAAAACGAGGCGGAAGACCGTTTCACCGAAATCAGCGAGCATCTGGACACACAGATAAGCGCGCTTTACGAGGAAGGGGAGATGAGCATTGCTTAAGGAATACCGCACGATCAAAGAGGTCGTGGGCCCGCTGATGCTGGTCGAAGGCGTCAGCGGCGTCAAGTACGACGAGCTGGTCGAGATCGTCCAGGAAAACGGCGAGATACGCCGCGGCAAAGTGCTCGAAATCAACGGCGATAAGGCGCTGGTGCAGCTTTTTGAAAGCGCGCAGGGTCTCAAAATTGCCACGTCCAAAGCTCGTTTCCTGGGGCGCAGCATTGAGCTGGCCGTGTCTTACGACATGCTCGGGCGCGTGTTCGACGGCCTTGGCGAGCCCATCGACGGCGGCCCCGCCATCATTCCCGAAAAACGCATGGATATCAACGGCGCGCCCATCAACCCGGCCGCGCGGGACTATCCTGAAGAATTTATACAGACCGGCATTTCCGCCATCGACGGCCTTAACACGCTGGTGCGCGGGCAGAAGCTGCCGGTGTTCTCCGGCTCGGGTCTGCCGCATGCCCAGCTTGCGGCGCAGATCGCCCGCCAGGCCAAGGTGCTCGGCGGCGAGGCCAATTTCGCGGTGGTGTTCGCCGCGGTGGGCATCACGTTCGAAGAGGCGGACTTCTTTATCAGCGACTTTAAAAAGACGGGCGCGATCGACCGCACCGTGCTGTTCATCAATCTCGCGGACGACCCCGCCATCGAGCGTATCGCCACACCGCGCATGGCGCTCACGGCGGCCGAATACCTGGCCTACGAGAAGAATCTTCACGTGCTGGTCATCATCACCGACATCACCAACTACGCCGAGGCGCTGCGCGAAGTCTCCGCCGCGCGCAAAGAGGTGCCCGGCCGCCGCGGCTATCCCGGTTATCTGTACACCGACCTTGCCACGATGTACGAGCGCGCCGGCCGCATCAAGGGCCGTTCCGGCTCCGTCACGCAGATACCGATACTCTCCATGCCGGAGGACGACAAGACCCATCCGATCCCGGACCTGACCGGATACATCACCGAGGGGCAGATCATACTCTCGCGTGAGCTGCTGCGCAAGGGCGTCACGCCGCCCATCGACGTGCTGCCGTCGCTGTCGCGTCTGAAAGACAAGGGCATCGGCGCGGGCAAAACGCGTGAGGACCACGCGAACACCATGAACCAGCTGTTCGCGGCGTACGCCCGCGGCAAAGACGCCAAGGAGCTCTCCGTCATACTCGGCGAAGCGGCGCTCTCCGACGTCGACAAGCTGTACGCCAAATTCGCGGACGCTTTTGAGAAGGAATACGTCTCCCAGGGCTATGAAGCCAACCGGACGATCGAGGAAACGCTCAGCCTTGGCTGGAAGCTGCTCAAAATACTGCCGAAAACGGAGCTCAAGCGTATCAAGGACGCTTTTATCGACAAATACCTGCCGGCGGACGAGGAATAGACAATGGCGATCTTGCGGGTCAATCCCACGCGGATGGAGCTCACCAAGCTGAAAAAGCGTTTGGTGGTGGCATCGCGCGGGCACAAGCTTCTCAAAGACAAACGCGACGAAATGGTGCGCCAGTTCATGCTGCTGATACGCCGCAATTACGAGCTGCGGCTCGAGGTGGAGGCGGCGCTCGAGACGGCGCTGGCCGGCTTCGTGCTCGCCCGCGTCGCGATGACGCGCGAAGCGATGGACGAGGCGCTGCTGTTCCCTGTGCGCGAGGTTCAGCTCTCTCTCGCGCGCGCCAACATCATGAGCGTCAACGTGCCCCGAATCAGCTATCAGGAAAAAAAGCGCGAGCAGGCTTTCTTTCCATACGGCCTGCTCACCTCTTCGTCAGAGCTCGATCATGCCACCACGCTGCTCTCCGGCGTGCTGCCGCAGATGGTGGAGCTCGCAGAGCTGGAGAAAACGTGCAACATGCTGGCTGATGAGATCGAAAAAACGCGCCGGCGTGTCAACGCGCTCGAATACGTGATGATCCCGCAGCTTGAGGAGACCATCAAATACATCCGCATGAAGCTGGACGAAAACGAGCGCGGCAGCCTGATCCGGCTGATGAAAACCAAGGACATGATCGCCCAGCGGCAGGTGGTGGAATAACTCGCCGCAGGGCGCAAGGGATAATATGCGAACATTCAAAATCTTTCTGGCCGTGCTGATGGCAGCGCTCCTGCTGGCAGGCTGTGCGCCGGTCGCGGTTCAAACAGCGCCGCGCGCCGACGATGCCGCCGAGACACTCCTCGACCAGGTGGAAGCGCTCACCGGCAAAGCGGAACAGCTGCAGGACAAAATCGACGCGCTGGAGAAAGAAAACGAACGGCTGCAGCACGACGCGGCAGACTGTGCCGTCGATGATTTAAACTACCTGCTCGGCCTGATCAGCGCCTCCGGACAAACGCTCGACTCGTTTGCGGCGATGATCACAGGCATGGACACAGCCGACGACGGATTTGTTCTTCATGTCGTCCGGCAGACGGTTAACCCGGATTACGAGCCCGGCGGGCCCGGGGGCGAGACGCTTCTAATCGGCAGCGGAGACCCTCCTGAAGACATATTGGCGGACCGGTTCACGTTTGTGCACTACGGCGGATACCTGCTGCCCGAGCTGGACGAGAGCTTCGGCAGCTATGTCGCCGGCGCGGACGGGGGCGTGCCTTTCACGGTCTACATGCTGGGGGATCAGGCCATCTATCTGGACGAATACCTGGTGCCGTAAGCTGTGCGCAAACAACAAAGACCCCGCCGCCGCAGAGTCTTTGTTGTTTTTTCGTATTCTATGAAACTGTATTCTTTGAGTATGGCGCTCCCTACATCACCAGCGTGCCGTCGTTGGTATGCTGAATCATCAGCACATCCTCTTCCACGCCTGTCTTCGCGTTCACATACACAAGATAATCATGCTCGCCGATGCTGCCCGTAAACTCCCAGCAAAGCCTTTCCTCGCCTGTCTCAATCGGGATCAGCGCCAGCCGCACGTTGCTCACATTCAGCTCGCTGGTCACTGTTTTCTGCGCCTGCAGCGCCGTCAGCTCCGGCTCCTCAAAATAGCGCTTCCTGTGGGACATCAGATAGTTCTTGGCCTCAAAGCCCACCACACGGCTGGTGGCGATATCCACCCACACCTTGATCAGGTCGGGGTAGAGCACGATATCGTTCTCCATCGGCGCCAGGTTGATCACCGCAGAGCCGTTGTAGAACTGCGCGTAGCTGGGTTTGCTTTCGCCATATCCTTTGTCCCTCAGATACTGCTGCGCCACGCCGGTCAGCGCGTCGTACTTTTCATCGGTGGGCACGGCCGATATGCCGCCGTCGCTGTCGCTCCGGTACCACAGCACCTGCCCGCCCTGCCTGGTCACGCATATTGAAAACGTTTTGCCGTCTGTCTCACCCGCAAAGGTATAGCACGGCATATCTCCATTTATCTCGCCTTCAAATCTGAGCGCACCTGCGTCCATGCCCAAAAACGTCGCCGCCGCCTGCGCCGCCTCCGCTTCCGTCACCTGTTTTCTGCCCAGTCCCATGGGTTTTTTGTTCTCGGCACCCTCCGAAAACGGGCCGTTATACATCAGCCGCGGAAACTGCTGGTTGGAGAAGTCAAGATTGCCGCCCGTCTCTTCGTCCGGCAAGAAAACAGCCATCCGGCTAAAGGCGATTTCTCCGGGGTAGCCCTGCTGCCACGAGTTCTCAATGCTCTCATATACTTCGCTGCAGGCCTCGGCCAGCTGCCTGATCTGCTCATATTCTTCATCCGATATGGTTCCGCCCCGGGCCAGCTTCTGGGTCAGCGAATGACAGAAGTCGCCGGTCCGGCAGACAAACTGCATCAGCGGCGAGGTGCCGGCAAACGACACCGGCAATGCGGCAATGGCGCTTTCCGTGTCGCCCGTCTGCCGCCACACATCCACCAGCAGCATCGCGCATTGATTGGTATCCCTGGCCGCGTCCAGCTTATACAGCTTGGTTTCCAGGCTGGCCACATCGGCGATCAGCCCCTCGAAAGCCCTGTTGTAATTGTTGGTCACCTGCTGCCTGAGCGCCTTTCTTTCATGATCGAGTATCACGGCATACACGGACAATCCCACAATCATCACGCCGGCCAACACACCCGCAAAAATCTTGAACCACCTTTTTTTGTTATCCATCAGCGTTCTCCTCCCTTATTTTGCAAACACATGATCGCCGATTGTCGTGATCACCTGCCGCTGCCGGATCCACTGGTTGGTCGTCTTTCTCGGGGCGTAGTAAAACAGCGCGCCGCCGGAAGGATCCCAGCCGTTCATCGCGTCTCTCGCGGCGTCCAGCGACTGCTGATCGGGCGCCAGATTGATCTGCCCGTCATCCACCACGTCAAACGCGCCCCTTTGGTAGATCACCTTGGCCATTGTTCCCGGGAACTCCGAGCTTCTCACCCGGTTGAGCACCACCGCGCCCACCGCCACCATGCCTTTATACGGCTCGCCGCGCGCCTCCCCGTAAATCAGCCGCGCCAGCAGATACACGTCGCTGTTGTTGCCGGCCGCCGAGCTTCCCTTCGGTGCCGCCACGCCCAGCTTCTCCGCCGTCTGCGCGCCCACAATACCGTCCGCCGTGATGCGGTGCTTTTTCTGAAACCGGATCACCGCGTCCCGCGTCTGCGCGCCGTATTTGCCGTCCACCGCGCCGAAATAATAACCCCAGTCTTTAAGCCTGCGCTGGATCTCCCTGACCGGCTCGCCGCTGGATCCCACCCTGTATGAAGCGGCGGGTATCGTCTCGCAACCAAAAAGCAAAACCGCCAGCAGAATCAACACCACCACAAGCGGTTTTTTCAATCGTTGTCCCATGCTGTCCTCCCTCAAAGCTGTATTATGACGACAGGACACTATTTTTCAAATAAATCGTGGAAAAGCTCTGCGAGAAATGACGTATACTGAGTCTCGTCTCCCTCCGCCTGCAGCTCTGATATGCACAGCGGGGGAAACATCACACACCACCAGTTCTGACCTTCGCCGCTGCCCAGCACGACCTGCAGCGCTTCGTATTCACCTTCGGGATAGCGCACACCGTTATACTCCCGGTCGGGGAAATGGTAAATCCCCACGTCCGCCACCGCGCCATAGTCAAATCCGTTTTCCTTTAACGTGTCATTTGCCGTCGCTACTATTATCTCAAGGTTTTCGTCAATATATTCCTTGGCCGCCGCGGCATTTTCGCACGCCGCAATGCCGTCCTTTGTCGCTTCCAGCACCGCGTCGCGCACTTTCATTTTCACCTGCTGGTCCGGCGCGCTGTCCGAATTGGCCACCACATGCAGCCTGACCGGCGCCGGCGCGCAGGCGCCCAGCAGCAGCATTGCCGCCGCGATGATCGCCGTCAGCGCTTTTTTTCGCCTGCTCCCGTGTTTTTCTGCCATATTCTCTCCTTGCCGCGTATCATTCGTCATATGCATATGCGCTCTTATTATAGCCACATACAAAAATTCTATACCCGCCCCGCGCCCCCGCGCGCTGATCACACAGGTTTTTATATATATGTTCCATAATCTATTTAACTTGAGAATTGTTTTGTGCTATAATACACAATAACTGTGTGGAAGGAGCTTAAAAGGCGGATGCAAAGGGTGATGCTGACGATTAAGGGCGCTCAGCTCGAAGGCGGTCATGACGACCATGTCGAGTTCATGACGGAAGGCCGTCTGTTTCGGGATGCCGAAGGCTATCTGCTCGAATATGACGAGAGCGAGCTCACCGGCGTCGATGGCTGCACCACGCGTCTGATACTCAAAGACGGCAGTGTCACGCTGCTGCGCAGCGGCGGTTCCGACATGCACATGATCTTCTCGCCGCACAGTGTCTACGAAAGCACCGTCACCACGCCGGAAGGCACGCGGCGCATCAGCATATTCGCGCTGCGTGTTGAAAGCCAGCTGTTTGAACAAAGCGGGCGGCTGAGTCTGGAATACGAGCTGAGCATCGGCGATTTAAGCACCGTCAACAAGCTCGACCTTTCGTTTAAAAGCATGGAAGGCTGCATAAATTAGTGACTATACGGAACTGAGGTGAAAAAATGGTTATTGAATGGCTCGGGCATTCCTGCTTCAAGCTGACGCTGAAAGACGGAACGCGGATACTGCTTGATCCTTATGGCAGCAATGTCGGTTACGCGCCGCAGGATGTCGAGGCGGATATCGTCACGGTCAGCCATGCGCACGGCGATCATAACGACCTGTCCCACGTCAAGGGCGATTATACGGTGGTCAGCGCGCCCGGCGTTCACACGTTCGGGGAGCTTAAGATCGAAGGCTTTGAGACCTGGCACGATCACAGCCAGGGCACGCACCGGGGCCGCAACATCATATACCTGTTTTCCGTGCGCGGCATCCGTGTCTGCCACATGGGCGATGTCGGGTGCATCCCGTGTGATGATCTGATCTTAAAGCTCTGCGGCACCGATGTGCTGATGATTCCCGTGGGCGGCCATTACACCATTGACGCGCATGAAGCGCTGTCCATCTGCGAGCGTATTGAGCCCAACATCATCATCCCGATGCACTTCAAAACGCCGGACAGCAATCTGGATATCGCGCCGCTGCACGATTTTCTCGAAGCGGTCGGGCGCGAATATGACGTATCCCATCACGGCCAGTGTTACTTGACCATCGATAAAGCGTCACTCAAAAAACGCACGCGTGTCGTCGTGATGGAATATCTATAGACTTATTTTTATTTGCTTCGGGGAGGGGTTCAATGGCCACAAAATTCATATTCGTCACCGGCGGGGTGGTGTCGTCGCTCGGCAAGGGCATCACCGCCGCGTCACTCGGTCTGCTGCTCAAAAGCCGCGGGCTCAAGGTATCACTGCAAAAATGCGATCCGTACATCAATGTGGACCCGGGTACGATGAGCCCGTTTCAGCACGGCGAGGTGTTTGTGACGGACGACGGTGCCGAGACCGACCTCGATATCGGCCATTATGAACGTTTCACCGACGAAAACTCTTTTGCGGACTCCAACGTCACCACCGGCAAGGTCTATTGGAAGGTGATCACCAAGGAGCGCCGGGGGGATTACCTCGGCGGCACGGTGCAGGTCATTCCGCACATCACCGACGAAATCAAAAGTCGCATCTACAGCGTGGCCAGCAAAAACAAACCGGATATTGTGATCACCGAAATCGGCGGCACCGTGGGCGATATCGAGTCGCAGCCGTTCCTTGAAACCATCCGCCAGATCAAATGGGAGGTGGGCGAGGAAAACTGCATGTACATTCATGTCACGCTGATGCCTTTCTTGCGCATGGTGGGCGAGCTGAAAACCAAGCCCACGCAGCACAGCGTCAAGGAGCTTCGCACCATCGGCATCGAGCCGGATATCATTGTCTGCCGCACCGAGCTGGAGCTGACGGACGACATCAAGCGCAAAATCGCGCTGTTCTGTAACGTCAGCCCCAAATCCGTGGTGCAGAATCTGGACGCCGAAACGCTCTATGAAGTGCCCATCATGCTCCGCAGGGAGAATCTGGACACGCTGGTCTGCCAGCGCCTGGGGCTGCCGGACGCGCCGTCGCATATCCCCGACTGGGAGCGTATCGTCAAGATACAGAAAAGCGCCAAAGAGCAGGTGCGAATCGCCATCGTCGGCAAATATATCGACCTGCACGACGCCTACCTGAGCATCGTCGAGTCTTTAACTCACGCGGGCATCGCCAACAGCCTCGATGTGGATATCCTTTGGGTCAACGCGGTGGATCTTGAGGAAACGGACGACGTGTCGGCATTGCTCAAGGATGCGGACGGCGTGATCGTGCCGGGCGGATTTGGCGAGCGCGGTATAGAAGGAAAAATTAAGGCAATACAATATTGCAGGGAGAAAAAGGTGCCGTTCTTCGGTATCTGCCTTGGCATGCAGCTGGCCGTCATCGAGTTTGCGCGCAACGTGCTCGGATACCGCGAGGCCAACTCCACGGAGCACTGCTCCGACACGCCGCACCCGTTTATCGACCTGATGCCCGAGCAGAAAAACATCACGGACATGGGCGGCACGATGCGGCTGGGCAGCTACAAGTGCTGCATCAACAAAGATACGTTTGCCTACGCGGCCTACAAAACGGAGGAGATCGACGAACGCCACCGCCACCGTTATGAGTTCAACAATATGTATTTCGAGGAGATCACCAAAGCGGGCATGCGCGTGGCCGGCGTCAATCCGGATCACGGCCTGGTCGAGATCATGGAAGTCGCGGATCATCCGTGGTTCGTCGGCGTCCAGTTCCATCCGGAGTTCAAGTCCCGCCCCATACGGTCTCACCCGCTGTTCCGTGAGCTGGTGGCGGCGGCCAACGCCTATAACGCCGCGCGCAAAGACTCTTAACGAGCAACTTTTCGGGGTGCTTTATCACCGCTCAAGCGGCAAGTCCCTGAGAATCCCACAGGGAAATGTCTGCGGCATTTCCCGTAACTCTTTTGCTTCTTTTCTTAAAGAAAAGAAGTGGGGGGTGCGGGGGCAAAGCCACCGCAAACGTCATCGAAGCCAAGCCCGGGTTAACCGGGCTTTCAGTTTTAACAGGGGCCCCGAAAAGACGAAGGCTTTTTGGGGTGGTTTAAGCCGGAAACGGCGGAGGATACATGCATGACAGAATCGAAAGCCAGAAACTTCATTGAGGAGATCATCGACGACGACCTTGCCGCGGGCCGTGTGGATAGCGTGGTCACGCGCTTTCCGCCCGAGCCCAACGGCTACCTGCACATCGGGCACGCCAAGTCCATCTGCCTCAACTTCGGCACCGCCATCAAATACGGCGGCCGGTGCACCCTGCGCTATGACGACACCAATCCGGTCAAGGAAGACGACGAATACATCCGCAGCATCGAGCGGGACGTGCGCTGGCTGGGGTTTGAACCGGCGGCGGTGCTGTTCGCGTCCGACTATTTTGACTATATGTTCGCATGCGCCTTAAAGCTGATTGACAAGGGGCTCGCATTCGTGTGCGATCTTTCGGCTGAGGAGATCCGCCAATACCGCGGCACATTGACCGAGCCCGGGAAAGACAGCCCCTACCGAAACAGAAGCGTGGCCGAAAACCGCGCGCTGTTTCTCGGCATGAAAGACGGCAAGTACGCGGACGGGGAAAAGGTGCTGCGCGCCAAAATCGACATGGCCAGCCCCAACCTGAATATGCGCGACCCCGTTATCTACCGCATCCTGCGCGCCACGCACCACCGCACGGGCGACACATGGTGCATCTACCCGATGTACGACTATGCGCACCCGCTCGAAGACGCCTATGAAAAAACCACGCACAGCATCTGCACGCTCGAGTTCGAGGACCACCGGCCGCTTTACGACTGGGTGATCGAGCACTGTGAGTGCGTCCCCGCGCCGCGGCAGTATGAGTTCGCCCGCCTTAATCTCACGCGCACCATCATGAGCAAACGGTACCTGCGTATGCTGGTGGAGGGCGGGC
>CAZNVX010000062.1:0-10290 GCA_964576225.1 uncultured Christensenellaceae bacterium | reverse complement strand
GGACTATCACGGGGCAGGAACGGAAACTATTCGACGAACAAACAGATTGTTGGCCGTGAGCTGTTATTGCCAAACGAGGTCAGAGAGATCGACAACGATTATGGCGTGTTATTCATCCGAGGCGCAAAGCCTGTATGGGACAGAAAGTTCAAGCTCGAAAGTCATATGAAGAATGGGCTATCGGCAACTGGGCAGGGCGAACCGTATGTTCACACCAAGGCCAAGCTGATGACCATACCCTTTGCGGACTTTGATTTTGAAAACGCCGGGTATTACGAAGTCATAGAATAGCGATGCTGTTTTAATCAAATACAAAAATTAAAGGAGATTGAAAAATGAAAAAAAGAATACGCATGTTGGGAAAGAAGGTTCTTCTCGTAGCGGCTGTCATGGCCGCTGTTTTTATGACTACGACCACGGCTTTTGCGGCTGACGATCCGTTGCAGGTGGTTAATAACTTGAGCGACTTTATCTTCGGTATGATTCGGGCCATAGGCGTGATTCTGGTGGGCTTCGGCATTGTGCAGATTGGCATGTCGCTTAAAAGTCATGACCCGTCGCAGCGCAGTAACGGTTTCCTCACCTTCTTTGGCGGTATTGTGATTATGTTTGCCAAAGAGATTTTGACACTGATTACCGGAGGATGATGGCTGAAAATGAATCCCCTCGTTCTTTTGAGACGAGGGGATTCGCATCGAAAGTGAGGTGAAAAACACTTGGGAATACTGGACAATTTGAATAATGCCCTGCAAACTTGGAACGACAAGCTGGCAGAAATATGGGGGCTGCTGACCACCTCCCCCGAGAGCTTCAGAGGCGGCAGCATATGGAGCGTGATGGTGGATATCAACGGCGCGCTGCAAGCCATTGGATACGCGCTGCTGGTGCTGTTCTTTGTGGTAGGAATGGTTAAATCAACGGTCAATCTACAGGAAATTAAGAGACCGGAAGTAGCGCTCCGGCTGTTTATCCGCTTTGCACTGGCAAAAGCCGCCGTTACTTGGGGCATGACGCTGATCACAAGCATATTCTCTATCTGTCAGGGCATTATCACCACAGCTGCGAACAGCGCCGGAGCTGTTACGGAAACGGCGCTTCCGCAGGAGATGATTGATGCCGTGAATAGCTTAGGCTTTTTTGAAAGCATACCCGTTTGGGCTGTCAGCCTGATCGGTTCGCTGTTTATCATTGTGCTATCGTTCATCATGCTCATGACGGTCTACGGGAGATTTTTTAAGCTCTATATATACGCTGCGATTGCGCCAATTCCGCTCTCTACATTTGCGGGAGAGGGCATGTCATCAACAGGTAAAGCGTTTTTGAAAAGCTATGCGGGCGTGTGCTTGGAGGGCGCGATCATCGTGCTGGCCTGCGTGATATTCAGCGTATTCGCATCCAGCCCACCCACAGTTGACGCAAGCGCAAGTGTAACGACGATCGTTTGGTCGTATATTGGGGAGTTAATTTTTAATTTGCTTGTCTTGGTGGGAACTGTGAAGATGGCGGATAGACTGACGAAGGAGATTTTAGGCTTGGGTTAATGGACATGGTTTTTGATCATATTGAACTTTTAAAAACTCATTAATATCAGATGCGGCTTATATAATCCGCTCACTTTTGAGTGTGAAGGGATACCCGTCAATTTTCCGTAAAGCTATTGACAAATGCACAAGATTTAACAGAAAGGCACTTGCGGCTGCAGGTGCTTTTTTATACGAGGAGGTTTTTACAAATGGAAGTCAAAGTACCAAGAGAGGTGCGGAAATACCACGAAAGCATCGTTTTCGGATTAAGTATGCGACAGTTTATTTGCTCGGCTGTGGCGGTTGGAATCGCCGTGCTTGCATACTTTGGGCTAAGGGAAACTTTAGGCAACGAAGGCGTGTCGTGGGTGTGCATTTTGGTGGCGCTGCCCGTGGCGCTCATCGGATTCGTCACATACCATGAAATGACGCTGGAGCATTTTATCTGGGCATGGATAAAATCTGAGCTGCTGATGCCCAAAAGACTATGGTTTGCCAGCGACAATTATATGTACATGGCCTATCAGGAATACAAATTTGAAAAAAATATGAAGCTCAAAAGAGGTGAAAAATGATGTTGAGTACATTCAGGAAAGTTCAGCGGGCAGAACGGGAAAGCCTGAGAATACCCAAAAGCGTCCAGCAAGCCATCCCCATCAAAAAAGTGTATGAGGATGGCATTTTTCGTGTGGGCCACAATTTCTCAAAGACCATGAAATTCACGGATATCAATTACCGTGTAGCATCCAAGGATGACCAGATGACCATGTTTATGAAGTATTGCGATCTCATAAACTCGATTGATAGCGAAGCGGTTACGAAAATCACAATCAACAACAGGCGGCTTAACCGCAAGGATTTCAGGGAGAAAATATTGCTGCAAGGCGGCGATGATGGGCTTGATATCTACCGCGACGAATACAACAACATGCTTCTTGATAAAGCCACGAAGTCGGCCAACAACATGGTTCAGGAGAAATATATTACTATCGCGTCTCACAAGAAAAACATATTGGAGGCGCGAACGCTGTTCTCGCGGCTGACCACGGACATATCCTCACACCTGTCGAAGCTGGGGAGCCGGGCACAGGAGCTTGATACGACAGAACGGCTGCGGATATTCCATGACTTCTATCGGTTGGGCGAAGAAGTGCATTTCAATTTTGACTTAAGAGCAACCATTCGAAAAGGCCATGATTTCAGGGATTATATCTGCCCGGATAGCATGGAGTTTGACAAGAACTATATTAAAATCGGCGATAAATACTGCCGTGTGTTTTACATGCGAGAGTATGCGTCTTTCATCAAGGACAGCATGATCACCGAGTTTATGGACTTACCCAAAAACATGATGCTGTCCATCGATATGCTGCCGATCCCGACCGACGAGGCTGTCAGGATTATTAACAAGCTGATTCTTGGCACGGAAACGGACAAGGCAAGATTCACACGCAAACAAAACAGCAACGGTAACTTTACAGCGGATATCCCATATGACTTGCAGCAGCGGGCGGAAGAATTGAAGGAATTCATGGACGATTTGACGAGCCGGGATCAGCGAATGCTGTTCGCGACGGTGACGCTGGTAGTCGCGGCAGACAGCCTTAAGGAACTGGATGAGGATACTGAAAGCGTTCTGTCCATCGCCCGGAAGCATATTTGCCAGTTTACATCCCTGACATATCAGCAGACGGATGGATTGTATACGGTGCTCCCATTTGGTCTGCATAAGTTGCCGTTCAATTGGCGTACGCTCACGACAGAAAGCACCGCCGTACTCATGCCGTTCAACACGATGGATATACAAGATGTAAACGGCATCTATTACGGCATCAACACGATTTCCAAAAATCTGATACTAGCCGACCGTCGCAAGCTCTTAAATGCCAACGGCTTTGTATTGGGCGTATCGGGCAGCGGCAAATCGTTCAAGGTCAAAGAGGAAATATTGGCCCTTATACTACGAGGCGACGTGGATATCATCGTCATTGATCCCGAACGCGAGTACGGCGATTTATTCCGTGCCATTAATGGCGAAGTCATCCACATTTCTGCGGGCAGCAAAAATCATATCAACGCAATGGCGATGAGTCAGCACTATGGCGACGATGAGAACCCGATCATCCTTAAATCAGAGTTTATCCTCTCGTTGGTGGAACAGCTTGTGGGTACGGGCAAATTAAACGCCAAGGAAAAGTCGCTGATCGACCGCTGCACGGCCAATGTTTACCGCAGCTATATTGCTAATGGCTTCAAAGGGACACCGCCCACGCTCAAGGATTTCAGGCAGGAACTGCTGCGACAGGACGAGCCGGAGGCCAGAGAAGTGGCGCTCGCCATCGAGCTGTTCACAGACGGGAGCCTTAATACCTTTGCTCAGCAGACCAATGTCAACGTGGACAGCCAGTACCTTGTCTACGATATCAAGGACTTGGGCAAGCAGCTTAGGACGATTGGGATGCTTGTTGTGCTTGATAACATATTCAACCGTATCACCGAAAACCGGGCCAAGGGGCGGCACACATTCATCTATATCGACGAGATATATTTGTTATTCCAAAACGAGTATTCATCGAATTTCCTTTTCGAGCTATGGAAGCGTGTCCGTAAATACGGCGCGTGTGCCACGGGCGTCACACAGAACGTATCCGACCTGCTTGTGTCGCATACCGCGAGGACGATGCTGGCCAACTCCGAATTTCTTGTGCTGATGAATCAAGCTCCAACCGACCGGATTGAGCTTGCAAATCTGATCAATATATCGGAGGCGCAGCTTTCGCATATTACGGATAACGACAAGGCGGGAATTGGGCTACTCAAATATGCGGGGAGCATTGTGCCATTTGAGGACAACTTTCCAAAGGACACGAAGCTATATAAGCTGATGACCACGACGATAAATGAAAAGTAAGTGATAATGTAAACTCTTGGGCTTAATGCTTTATAAGCCCAAGAGTTTTATCTTTTCTTTCCATAATATTCTTAGATCGTTCATCTGATGGTTATATTTGCAGTAGGACGGTGCGATTATGCTTATTAATGATAACTCGGCCGCCCACTGCTCTGTCAGCGTTAGTTAGAGATTTTTACTGAAGGGCTGTTTAAAAAGGAGGTATTAATTACGGAATATAGATAATTATTATAGCTCTTTGAATATTTACTTTAGATGTACTTCTTTAACGGTCAAATAATGTTGTTTCCGGAACAAGGGGTGGCATTACGCTAGCGCTTTTAGCTCTGTAGACCTTACTCATTACCCAGTATTCTTTTCAAGTCTACGATGACACGACATAAAATAACATCAAAATGTATCGGTGGTTTTTCGTCCAGATTTAGATGAAATAAAGCTATGGGATGATCAGGGGAAGTATGCGCTCCAAGTTTGTTTGCTACAAGTTTTATTATTCTTCTTACATCTATAAAATTATAACCAACCCTATTAAGTATTCTAAATATGTCTTTTGTTTGTTCAGAATTATCCGGATCAATTCTTTCATAAGCATCCAGTTGTTCATTCTCATATTCAATTGTTGTTGCTTTAAAATAGCTAAAAAAATTTTCCCTATAACTACTATCAAACAGGTTCTCCTTTATTGACTGAAATGTTATTGCATCAATTATGTTTGGCATGTCCTCTTTTTTTCTATTGTAATGTATAATCTTTTGAGATAACCATTTATCAAGAGACATTAAATTCGGCTTTGACGGAATCATTTGCTTAGGTAATACTTCAAATACAGTCTCAATATGTGGGTCAGATATTTCTGTATATTTAAGATTAAATGATGTGAACTTTGGATTTGAATCTACTGAGAAAATTGATGGTTTTTCATCACATAGTAGTTTTCTCAATTCAACTGAGGCAACTTGTCTATATAATTTAATCTCCTGATCTTTCTCATATATAAAATTCCAACAATATTCTAGCAGTCTTAAGGACTCCTTAACATGCTCTCGATAATAAATCGGGCTCATAGCAAATGGAGTAATAAAGTTTGATTGCGGATGATACATACCTCTTAACTCCTTTCTATCATAAGAAATAGCTCTTTATATTCAATTCTAATTTAAGCGCTTCTCTAACATGGTAGCCCCTCTTTTCCATACCGCTCATTTCAAAGATTTCTGTTTTTGATTTATAAGCTATGGTATCCAGTAAATCAGTTATTGAAAGATTATAAAAAACAAAATAGGAATTCCCCTGTAAGAACGATTCAAGCACAATCATAGACTTACTAATAAATTCAATTGCAATATAGTCTTTACCGGCAACAGTTATATCTTCATATATATTGCTTGGCTTGTACTCAAGCCATAGAGTTAATCTGTTCCTTAAAATCTCATCAGGAATGATACTAATTTGCCGTTCAATATCCTTTTGAGAAACGGTCTTTAAATAGTTATTGTTATTCGTATTATCGAAATGAAACTCAGAAAATGATTCAATTTCTAAGCTTGATAATTGGGTTGCTTCTTCCCAAAATGAATTAAACCAAGTATAAAACGGGTTTGCATTTTTCTCTTTATAAATAAACATACAATCTAATTCTTTATTACCTCGAAAGCCAGTTTTGCTTAGATTTGTTGATCCCATAATAACAACGCTAACTTCGCGTGATTCAAAATAATACATTTTCCCATGGTAAAATTCATTCTCGTTTGTTTTTAATGTACAGCCCTTTTCAATTAGTTGATTTAAAACCGTAGCAGTTCTTCTATTCATATTTCTTATTTGCTCGCCAGAATTATATTTTTGTAAGCTGCCTATAATAAGCTTTAGCTCTCCGCCGCTGTCTAGTAGGGTTTCTATTTCACTTTGTATCAACTCAAGTCCACTTATATAAAAATATCCAGTAGCAATATAACATTTTTCGATATTCAGAAGTCTAAATATTGCTCTAATATATATGTCAAAGTACTTATCTTCAAGTATTTTATTAAATAACAGATTTTCATCAATACAGTTTTCTAATTCTTCTGCTTCAATCTCAACTAAAGAATTTACTGTGTCAATACGATCTAAATGTACAAACTGCCCAAATATTTCAGGCTGTGTTTTTATATATTTTAGAACTTCTTTTGAGGGACTTGGAATATAGAATAGAGATTTAGGAGAATTTTTTACTGCCAATAATTCCAATTCGCTGTTAGGATTTCTAATATTCTTAATTAATAGACCATCATGTTTTAACAAATCTTTAAGCTCTTCATAGCTTCTTTTACGTAATAACTCAATATCAAAATTATAGGTTGCGCCAACTTCATATGAAGGGTAATACACTTTCCAAACATCACTTATAACTATACTTATCAATACATCTGAATCCTCAAGATGTATTATTTGTTTTTCTCTGACCTTTAAAATATTATCTATTAAAGACCTTCCGGTATGTTCATGAAAATCCTTTATCCTTAAAAATATTCTGGATATCTTTTTATTAAAAGATTTTACATCGCCATTTTCTAAATCACAAATTCCAAAATACTGATTATTATCCAAGTAGTGAGAACTAAATTTATCTGGATTATTAGTTAATATGTATTCTAATAATTCCTCTATAAGGCCAATGCTAGAGTCTTGGTAGCAAGTATTTCCTAACAAGAAAACGTCAAACTGCTCATAAATAAATCTAAGCATTTTTTCAGAAGCATTGTTTCGCGCTTCATTTTTAGAAGATCCCTCTCCTTCAAATAATAAAACCTTCTTATCTCCTATTGAAACATTAACTTTAAAAAAGCTCATTTTCTCAACTGTAAAATCATAATTAAGAGGCAATTGAAAAATGTGAAAATACTCTTGTAGTCTTGTTGTAGAATCAATATATCGAATATCTGTATTCTTTAAGATTATATCGTATATTAAATACAATGCTTTTAAAAAATTATCGTTGCTTGCATAAAAGAAACAGGTATATACTATGGCCTTAATACAATCCGCATATAACCTTGCCAAAGCATTATTTTCTACTTCTTGCCCTTTCAAAGGCTTATTTCTCATAATGTTATGTAAATTAAACTGCTTTATTAATGCTTTATAAACGTCTTCATTTGTGTTCAGTAACTTCCGTATAGATTCTATTTCTCCAATATTATATTTTTTATTAAGATATAATAAGATATGAATGTTTTCTATATTTGAACCAATACTTCGAAAGGCTTCGTTGCTTTGAGTATCATATAAACCTAAAAATGAAGAATGTGTAAGGCAGATTTCCAAATTCTTTATACTAATCCCTAACGAATTTGCTACTTTTTCTAGTTGCTTTTTTTGTTCATAACTAGGAAAAAACTTTTCCCCTGATTTTTGCTTTTTTATATTGAGATTCATAATACGAAGCATTTGTTCTTTTGTAAAATTCTCTTTGCAAAAAAGCTCACAACATCTCATTTGAGCTTCTTTTTTTGATCTTCCTTTAGCTGTTACTGACTTGTTGTTTACGGTCATTTTATATTCAAATGTCATGTCATGTGCAGGCCCAGTCCTTGATATCTCTTTAAAATCTGGTGCCTTTCCGTTTAAATAATTATTTATAACACTTCTATAGTTATCAAATGGTACTAATTCCTGAAGAGAAAATACCGTATTAAATACTTTTTGAATATTTTGATACGAAGTATTAAAGAACAAAAAGCCAATAAATTGAAATGAAAGAGTCTTGTCAATTTGGTTTATATCTTCTTCTTGATAAATACATAACTCATTCAATTTGTAGTGATAAAAAAATTTAATATTGAATATGCTTTTTGAACATTGGAAGCAATGATCAATTGTTGCAGCATGCTTAGAAAAATTATTATAAATATATGATTTAAGCAATGTCGCATATACTTGCTGACCAAGCTCGTAATAAAAGATAACCGTGTCTCTATCTTTTTTCTCTTTTAAGGTTCTCCTATGTGATAAGGCAATTTGAGCGTCATCCGTTTTCTTTTGTTCGATGCCCAGTGTAGTATTTATATCTTCCTTAATCATAATTAAAACTCCTAGAACTTAACACTTTCCTAAGTGGATATAAAGAGGTTAAAGCATACATGGGCTTTAGAAAACCCGTATATCAATAGGATCTAAATCAATTATATCATATTTCTCCATTTTTCTACAGACGGTGTATTGATGAACCCATCAAGGTGGTACTACACGATAAAGATTAACGAATTTGGAGAGTCTCAATATACGGGAAGCGAAATTGAATAGTCATATGTTGTTGAACTTTACCTTTAAGCTTCTTAACCTCATCTATTATAATCTTCTCAATTAGTTCATTTAGAATAGCAGCATCCAATTCAGTAATTTCAGCATACCTGCCGAGAATAGAGATCGCCCGTTTAGCAGCTGCTACATTTTGTTCTGTTTCTTTCATGGCGTTAGAATGCGTCGTGATGATATTTTCCTGAACCTTTTGTTCAGCCTGTACTTGTTCGAGAATGCGTTTGAAATTATCCTCGCTCAATGCTCCAGATGTCCAATCCTGATATAGTTTCCCTATCATAGCTTCGCATAACCGTCTCACGGCTGATCGTGTTACCGAGCAGCATCTCCAGTGCAGAAAGCTCGATGTTGGACGGGAGCAAATCGACGCCTTCCTTATGGTGCAAGATGGCCTCATTCTTCCTAAGCGGCTCATCCGTCACCACCTTGGTCATGACGGACGCGAGCGTGTCTTTGAGCTCATCCGGCGTTTTCCAACCGAGCGAGTCCGTCAGATTGCCCTGTGAATCAGCGTCCACCAAAAGTACCTTTTTGCCTTGTCCGGCAAGACCGATACCGAGGTTCACAGTAGTTGTTGTTTTGCCCACACCGCCTTTTTGATTGGCAAGGGCGATTACTTTGGTCATTGAGTTTTCCTCCTTTGTTATAATAAAAAACGGCAGGGCTATACCTGCCGAAAATGAGTATAAAAATAGCGATTACCTATTTAGCAACCGCCTTTGACACTATTTAATCTAATTCATATCCACGTTATTTTATTAACTCGTTATATTCAGTAAGCAATTCAGAAAATTCTTTTGTCTTGTCTTCCATAAAATATTCGTCTTTAGGAAGTGTTTTTTTCTGATTAAAATACTTTTGAGCCTTGTCACGTAAGTTCTCCAAAGTTTTACTTGAACTGTAATAATGCTTATCTTTTATATATGGATCATCGTTAATAAAAGAATGCCCATTAATATTTTGGCCATCAGCCATTACAATGTTCATATGATAGACATTTTCAATTTCATGTTTTGTATACCTATAAACTTTATTATCGATCACTATGTATTTTCTTCTAAATTCGCCCAACTTGTCTCTGCATCTATAAAATTGTCTTGCCCCATCTTGCCCATGTTTATCGATAATACGACAATACGTTCGCGCTAAGCTGAACGTCTCACTTTCCCCATGATAAAAGAAATCCATTACATCACAATTCATATAATTAAACTGAATCTTAAATAACGGTTCCGAACCAGAATCATCATCATGGTAAAGCTGAATTGGAATCTCCAAACCGCTATAACTAAGTAACTCTTCTCGTAAAAATCTAAAGCCCATTAAGTTACCCCTCAATTTCTTTATTTTGGGATATCTCTTTACTCTTTAATTGCAAGAGCCACAGAATCCATATGCCTATTATAGTAAGTGTTGATAACAAAAACATGACGCTAATTCCCTGAAAGTATATTAAAACTGCATAAATTAAAGTGCAAACAATGTTTGATTTTAATAAAATTACACTCTTGTTTTGAGCAGAATTCTTATTAAAAATAAATATATAAACTCCAAATG
>CAZNVX010000061.1:0-10363 GCA_964576225.1 uncultured Christensenellaceae bacterium | reverse complement strand
CCGCCATTCCTTCAGCCTGACCAAATAGCTCAGTGCTTCCGGGCTCAGGGCGGAATCGGCATCAGTAGGCTGCGGCGGTATCGTCGCATCGAGGTTATGCTCGGCAATGGATTCCTCGGTTGCGGCATTGGCTTGGGCCGTCTGGGCTTTGGCGGTTATGATCTGTTCAGCGGCCGTGGCGATGTGCGTCCGGCTAATAAGCGCCGCAGCCAGGCAGACCCCGCCTGCAAGCACGGCGGCAACAGCCACAAACAGCACCTTGTACTGCTTAATGATGTTTTTCATGGAGATCACCTCTTTTCGCGAGAAGCATACAACAGGTCGTGTAATCAAGTCCTCACGGGGGTGTTACCGGGTTGTAAAAGCAACCGTCGCCTGCGTCCCCTTACCCGCTTCTGATGTAAAATATAGGACGGCCTTGTGCAGCCTGGCAATTTCGTGGCACAGCGGGATGCCAAGGCCGCTGCGCTTTTGCGGGTTTTCATTGCGGCCGGGATGGTTGACGTATTCAAGCTGTTCTGTGCTCATGCCCTTTCCGTGGTCGCGAAGGATGATTTGCCTGTCCTGCGCGGCCAGCTCGACGGCAGCGCCCTCCGGCGAAGCCTTGATCGCGTTGGCGACCAGATTGTTGATCAGGCTTTGCAGCAACACCCTGTCTCCTGTCGTCCGCTTCCATTGGACAGTGTATGTTACCTGCCCGTATGTTTGCCTTGCATGTTCAAACAGCGCTTCGATGTCAACATTCTCCCGCTTGGCGCCGCGCTCACGCAGGCTGGATATCGTCAGCAGCTTTTCCGATATCTCGGCAAGACGTTTGCTCTCATCCAGTATATATCGTGTCGCATCAAACCGCTGCTCTTCCGTCAGTTTGCTGATCATCAGCGCTTCAGCGTAGCCGCTGATTGCCGTCAGCGGCGTGCGCATCTCATGGGCGAGCCGATCCATCGGCTGGTTTATTTTTTTAAGCGTCAAATAGAGCAGCATACACAGAACCAGTATCACGCCTGTCCCGAAAACGGCTGAAACCAGGCATTGCAAGATGCTTGCTTGCATGACATCCGAGGCGGATTTCATGAATACGAAATGGTAACCGGATGTCAGCTGGTCCGTGATGGTGATATACGTATCCCGGCCTTGCGTGACCCATGCCAAAGTGCCGGGATCGGCGACGGCCGCAAAGGGTAGGTTGCTGAAAAGGACGCCGTCACTGCTGCTGATTTCAAGATGGATGTTGTTGTTCTCGTAATACGAAGAAAAAGAGATCGCAGCGCTCTTGTGGCTCTGGTTTTTGATGTTGTTGAAGGTGCTGTCCAGCGCGCGTGAGATGGCATATTCCTCGTTGACCGCGTTGGTCTTTGCGCTCTCCAGCAGCGATGTGACCGAAGGGGCGGTGAAAAAAAAGACGCAGATATAGAATATCGCCATAAATAGCATTGCGGCGTACAGGAAATTCTTCTGCCACAGCTTCATCGTCCTAATCCTCGAATCTGTATCCGACCTTGAATACAGTGTTGATCTTGTCTTCGAGATCCAGTTTTTTCCGAAGCTTCTGAACATGCACGTCCACCGTGCGGGACTCACCCATAAAATTGATGCCCCAAGCCTCCTTTAAAAGCCGCTGGCGGCTCAGCGCGATATTCTTGTTCTCAATGAGAATCTGAAGCAGATTGAATTCCTGCAGTGTCAAATCGATTGGCTCGCCGCGCAGCAGCGCCTGTCTGGAGTCGAACCGGACGACCAGATCACCTGAGACGTACATGGTTTCCGACTTCTGCGTCCGCCTCAGCACCGCGTGGACGCGCAGCAGCAGCTCTGTGACGTCAAAAGGCTTGGTGATGTAGTCATCCGCGCCCAATGTGAAGCCGCGAACCTTGTCGGTTGTCTCGTGACGGGCGGTAAGGAAAATCGCCGGAACACCCCGTACCTTTTCCAGCACGCCGAAGCCGTCGATGTCCGGCAGCATAATATCCAGCAGCATCAAGTCATATGCGCTGTCCCGAGACATAGCTATGGCGTCCCGACCGCAGTATGCCTGGACACAACGGTGCCCTGTCATACTCAGATTAATCGCGATCAGGTGACTGATAGGCTTTTCATCTTCAACAACCAGTATGTTTGCCATATTCTGCACCCCCCTTTAAAGGCCATTATATCAGAAAAGTTATTATCAACGTGTAATATTTATGGTTGTACAGCACAATTGTGCCATAAAGCCTCGACGCCGTGATCTCCATTTGCAGGATAGGAATTATATTTTTGGATACCTGAATTTATTCTGATCATCACAAAGATCAATAGTGTCGTATGGACAAAATCGGATTTTTAGTTTCATGGATAAAAAAAGGGTTTAATAATACTTGTGTTTGAACATCGTCTGAACGACGCTGTGTGTAATAATGGCCGGATGATGCAAGCACGCTGTAACAGAGCGCCCCGCGGCGCAAGACAAGGAGTGCAGATTGAACGCGATATTACCAGGCAGCCTGCTGGCCATGCAGGTGCAGAACACGGGTTTGGGTTCGGATTCTGACAAAAAGCAAACGGTCGGTCATGATTTTGCCGCCATGCTTGCCGAGCAGCTCAGTGACAGCGATGGAGCGATGACTGGCGCGTTGTCTGATGCTGACAAGAAAAAAGAACTGATTATGAATTTGTGTATGATGATGTGCCAGGGCGGTGGCTCGGATGCCATGATGATGAGCCTGCTGTTGGCAATTTCGGGGCTTTCAAGTACTGATGCTGCCGCTGCGATGCTGGGTGTCTCAGCTGCCGGTTTTTCGGGTCGTATTTCCGATTCGTCAGCAGGAGCGACAGGCCAGGCTGTTGTCAACGCTGCCATGACGCGTTTAGGCGCCCCTTATTCCACGACATATCGGGGCAGGGGAGATTACGTGGACTGTTCGTCGCTGGCACAATGGGCTTACAAGCAGGCCGGTATTGAACTGCCGGGCACGTCGGTCAAGCAGGCGAAATACTGCTATGACAACGGATACACAATACCAAAATCAGAATTACAGCCCGGAGACCTGATATTCTGGTCGAATACAGCCAGCACAGAAGGACGTTGGCGCCAAATCCACCATGTGGGCATCTATGCAGGCAACGGCAAGGTTATAGAAGCCAAGAGCAGCGCCGGCCGTGTTGTTGTCAACAACATATGGGGAGAGAACGGAGGTAAGTGGCGGATCGCGATGTACGCACGGCCACGAGCCAACGCTTCGGTCACGGAGTAAGCGCATAGATCAAATACTATGAGAGAAGCCTCATGCACGAATCACTGCATGGGGTTTTTTGTTGGTATAAGCGTTCTGCAAAATCCTGATACCCGCGGCTGCGCAGACGTTGTTTCATTCAACCAAACTGCCGTCACAAGGGCCTTGACACTCACATATCATAAACAAAAGAGCCTTTAGGGTATAACATATTTAAAGCAGGTGAACCTAAAATGAACAAAACAGACAATATCACCACACATATGAGTCTGCATCCGCTGGCAGCCCGGCGCCTGTCGCATACCACCAAGACACGGCCCATGATGGAGATCATATCGCCGCGCTGGTTTCTCGAACTCTTGCCCTGGGTGCCTGTTCAGGCGGGCATCTACCGGGTGAACCGCGTGAAACAGATGCTGGAGACGGATGAGCGGGCCAATGAATACGGCGAAAAACTCATTGAGAATAATCATTGGCCTATAGACGAAAACCGGATTTCAGAAACGTATCCGGACTACGAATTACATCCCGATGAGTATATGCTGAGCATGGTGCAATCAATACTGCGGCTGAATACCAATGTAACCGATATTTTCAACGATCCCATTGACCAGAAGAGCGAGCAGATGCGGCTGGTGATCGAGGCGATGCGCGAGCGGCAGGAATGGGAGATGATCAACAACGCCGAATACGGGCTGGTAAACTCGGTGTCACCGGATATGCGCGTGAGCACACGGCGGGGCGCGCCGACACCGGATGATCTGGATGAACTTCTGGCTTTGGTTTGGAAAAAACCGGCTTTTTTCCTGGCGCATCCGCGCGCGATTGCGGCGTTCGGCCGTGAATGCACGCGCCGGGGCGTGCCACCGGTAGCTGTGCATATCATGGGTTCGCCGTTTATCACATGGCGCGGTGTGCCATTGATACCTTGCGACAAATTGATGGTCTCAGGGCGCGTCAATGCTCGGCACGACGGCGGGCGCACCTGCATGCTGCTGATGCGTGTGGGTGAGGCGGAGCAGGGCGTGATTGGGCTGCATCAGCCGGGTGTCCCTGACGAAACACAGATACCCAGTCTGTCCATGAGACTGGGGGGCATTGATAACCGGGGCATTGCGTCATATATACTAAGCCTTTACTTCTCTGTCGCGGTGTTGGCGAGCGATGCGCTGGGGATGCTCGATAACGTCGAGGTGGGCAGCTATTATGACTACAAATGAGTTCCGCAAATACCCGGAGGGCACGCCCATGCGTGATATTCTAAGCCGTGTCTATTGGGGGCAGGGTTATAAAGAGGCGCCCTGCGGCATACCAATCATGGCGGATATGGCATCATCTGAGTCCGTTCCGAAGCGGCAGTATTATTTTGAACGTCCCCACAATGCAGCAGAGCCGATTCGCCGCTCTGATTTCCCCATACTGGCGCGGCGCGTTAACGGGCACAGACTGGTGTGGCTGGATAACGCTGCAACAACTCAGAAGCCTCAGTGTGTGATGGATACGCTGTCCCATTACTATGGCACATACAACTCGAACGTGCACAGGGGAGCCCATACGCTGGCGCGTGAAGCCACAACGGCGTATGAAGAGGCGCGGAAAAAAATCGGTGCGCTGATCGGCGCACCGGAGAGGGAAGAGATTATATTTGTTCGCGGCGCCACCGAGGCGATCAATTTGGTGGCGGCCAGTTGGGGCGGGGTTCATGTCAGAGAAGGCGATGAAATCATACTCACACAGATGGAGCATCATTCCAATATTGTGCCATGGCAGCAGCTTGCACACCACACCGGTGCTGCCCTGCGCGTGGCGCCCATCAACGACAGCGGAGATGTGGATATCGCAGCTTTTGAGCGGCTCTTCACACCCCGTACCCGGCTGGCAGCTTTTGCGCACGTGTCCAATGTGCTGGGCACCGTGAACCCTGTAAGGATGATGTGCGCAATCGCGCACCGGCATGGCGCCCTGGCGCTGGTGGACGGCGCTCAGTCCGCCGCACACCTTCCCGTGAACGTAAAAGAGATGGACGCTGATTTTTTTGTGCTGTCAGGGCACAAAATGTACGGGCCGACAGGAATTGGCGTGTTGTATGGAAAACGCGCGCTGCTGGATAATATGCCGCCGTATCAGGGCGGAGGCGGTATGATTGAAAGCGTGACGTTTGCAGATACCCGCTACCGGCAGACGCCGGAAAAATTCGAAGCGGGGACTGGCAACATCGCGGACGCGGTGGGTCTCGGGACGGCGGCGGATTACTTGCGTCGTATCGGTTTGGATCGTGTTCGTGTGCATGAGCAGGCGCTGACAAAGAGATTGATGACAGGTCTTGCAGGCATTGCCGGGCTGAGACTGATCGGCACGCCTGTGGATAAGGCTGGCGTCGTCACTTTTTTGCTGGAGGGTGTTCCGCCGGAGCATATCGCCTCGCAGCTGGATAAGCAGGGGATTGCGATACGTGCGGGGCATCACTGTGCGCAGCCGGCTCTGCACCACTTCGGGATTGGCAGCGCTGCGCGTGCGTCTCTGGGGCTGTACAACACAGCGGACGATGTGGACGCGCTGGTGCGTGCAGTGGCTTTAATAGCCGGCAGATAAATGGCGGCCATTGTAAAGGGGAATGCGCGTTGGAGCAAGGGGCGTTTCGAAGGAAACGCCCCTTAGTTATGCCTGAGACCCAAAAGACCACGCAATAGCTCAAGGTTGTGCCCAGAGAAAAGGAATGAGGGACTTATAATGACCATGTATGGGCTGTTTTTGTGTGCTTTGGTGATTCGTTTTGTCATTTTGGGGTATTGATAGGTTAAGATTCTGTAATGTTAGTACGATTAACGAAAATGCCCCCCTTTACATGCACAAGACATCTCGCCCATCACATCAAAGGTCATGGGGCGTATTGCACACATTAAGAAAAGGAAGGAGTAATACTGAAAATGACGGAATACCTTGAGCATCAGGAAGAAACCTTCGACACGATGCACGGCAGATTCCTGACATTCGCGCTTGGTGACGAACTATTCGGCATCGGCATTCGGTATGTAACCGAAATCATCGGCATTCAGCCTGTGAACCCGATTCCGGAGGTGCCGGCCTATATCAAGGGCATCATCAATCTGCGGGGGAAAATCATACCGGTGATCGACATGAGGCTTAAGTTCAACAAACAGGCCATCGATTACACCGATAGAACGTGTATCGTCGTCATCGAAACGCAAAAGCTGGCTGTCGGCCTGATCGTGGACCGTGTGGCCGAGGTGCTCTCTATCGGCGATTCGGATATCGTGCCGCCGCCCAACGTGTGGGCTGGCACCGGCGGCCGCTATTTGAGCGGCATCGGCAAAGCGGCCGGGCAGGTGGTGCTGGTGCTCGACTGTGAAAGGCTTTTTTCCAACGAAGAGACGGACGTGATCAGCGGCACGGCCAACTGTACCGAATAACACTAGAAAATACCACTCGGAGAAGTGGATTTAGAAAAAAGGGAGATGTAAAAAATGAAGGATTCTAAAAGCAAGGATACAGGACAAAAAAAGAACAAATCACTGAAAGCTAAGATGCTGCTCTATTTTCTGGTGATGATGGCCATCGTGCTGGCGGCGGTGGGTGTGATCATCATTTTAAATGCGAGCAGTGTTGTCGTCACGCTCAATAATGATTTGACAGAGCAGGTGGTGTTGGCGCGTGCTGACGAGGTTGGGAAGTATGTTCAGGGCCTTGTTTTTGAAATGCGAACATGGGCTGACCGCAATGTGATCAGGTCAGGGGACCTGGACACGATCAGAGCCGATCTGGAGAAAAGACAATCCACGCTAAGATCCGATTTTGAGATGGTGCTGTTCTCGGATATGGAGGGTCATTTCTATACTTCGCTGGGCGGAGACGGTAACATTGCCGACAGGGCATATTTCAAGGAAATCGTCCAGGGAGGCAAAGACTACGCGATCAGCAATCCGGTGGAATCCCGAGCGACGGGCAAAACCATATTTGTGGTGGCGCATATCGTCAAGAATGCGGAGGGTGAAAAAATCGGCGTGGTGGCCGCCACCATATTGCTGGACACATTTAACGATGTCATTGCGGCAATAAAGATCGGCGAGGCCGGTTTCCCTTGGATCGCAGACAACACCGGCCTTGTGATCGCGCATCCGAACGAGGCAATCAGGCTGAAGCTGAACGCACTGGATTCCGCCAAGGAAGGGTTTAGCGGGCTTGAGGAAATAGGAAAGAAGATGACGGCCGGGCAAGGTGGTATTGACAGCTACATCAATGCCGCGGGTGAACGGTATAATGCCGTGTATGCACCGATTGCCAACACGCCCAACTGGACAATGGCTTATTCCATATCGGAAACAGAAATGATGGCGCCGGTCAATGGCATGACCGTGACGATCGTGATCATTGTGGTCATCAGCTTGCTGGTCATTGCCGCGGTCACGTTCTTCATCGCCGGCCGAATCGTCAAGCCGATCAAGACAGCGGCGGATTTGGCCAAAGCGTTGGCCTCGGGTGAGCTGGACCAAAACGTGAAGATTGGAGTGAACGACGAGGTCGGGCAGCTGACAGGCATACTGGATAAAGAGGTGCGCAGCGCGTTCAAGGATATTGAAAAAGCGCAAGTGCTGGCCAACAAGCAGGCGCAGTATCAGGCGGCCGAGGTGGACAAGCTGCTGGTGAACCTGCAGCGCCTGTCGCGCGGGGAACTGGAGTGTGACATCGTTGTTGCGCAGGCTGACGCTGATACGGAGGATTTGCACGCTCTATACAGCGATATTGCGAGCAACCTCGACGGCGCACTCAAGGAAATAAGAGGTTACATCAGCGAAATATCGAATGTGCTTGGCGAGATGTCAAAAGGCAATCTGGATGTGGGCATCACATCGGAATACCGCGGCGAATTTACAACGCTTAAGGACTCCATCAACGGTATCGTCATGTCGCTCAACGGAGTGCTCTCGGAGATCGGCACAGCGGCTGATCAGGTGGCATCCGGCACCAAACAGGTCTCCGACGGCAGTCAGGAGATCTCGCAGGGGGCGACAGAGCAGTCCAGCTCCATCGAACAGCTGACGGCATCCGTCACGCAGATTGCGGAACAAACGCGTCAGAATGCAATGAGCGCCAACAAGGCCAATGAGCTGACCACAACGGCTGCATCCGACGCGGTGCACGGAAACGATCAGATGCAGGCCATGCAGCAGGCGATGAACGAGATCAGCGAGGCGTCCAGCAGCATATCAAAGATCATCAAGGTGATTGACGATATCGCCTTCCAGACCAATATACTGGCGCTCAACGCTGCGGTGGAGGCGGCGCGGGCCGGCGTGCATGGCAAAGGCTTCGCGGTGGTGGCCGAAGAGGTGCGCAACCTGGCAGCCAGAAGCGCGGGCGCGGCCAAGGAAACGACCGAGTTGATTGAAGGGTCAATTCAAAAGACGCAAGCGGGCACTTCCATCGCTGATGAGACCGCAAGGGCTCTCTCCGCCATTGTGAACGGCGTTGAAAGCGCGGCCCAGTTGGTGGGCGAAATTGCCAGCGCGTCCAACGAGCAGGCGAGCGCCATTGCGCAGGTTAATCGCGGCATTGAGCAGATGAGCCAGGTGGTGCAGACCAATTCGGCGACGTCCGAGGAGGCAGCGGCAGCGGCAGAAGAGCTGTCCAGCCAGGCAGAGCTGCTCAAAAATATGGTGGGGCAGTTTAACCTGAAGAGCAACGGGGCGGCCATTATGTCGCCCGGTACGGTGAGGCCAACAACAGTTCGGCAGCCGGCACCGGCAGTCCCGAAGATTCAGCTGAGCGACGATGATTTCGGCAAATACTGATTGACAGACGAACCATAGCGTCAGCATAGCAGACACGGCCTTCCGCCAAGACGGGGAAGGCCGTATTCTTTTTGAATTAAAACACATAACGGATAAAAAACGCCATGCATACAAAATAATGAGAAAATGTTTCTAAATTTATTGCTTTGCCTGTTTTGTTTGGGTATTGTTAATCATACAAAACTTATCAACATAAGGAGGAAAGATGGCTACCAAGGAAGATATTAAGTTGGCGGCGCTGCATTTCTTTGCCTATAAAGGTTATGAAGGCACAACCATGCAGGATATTGCCAATTCTGTGGGCCTGAAAAAGCAGTCACTGTATTCCCATTTTGAATGCAAAGAGACGCTTTTCCTGTTGGTGCTGCATGAACAGGGCAGACGGATCTATCTTGAGCTTAACAGCGCGGTGGAACGTCTGAAAAACAAACCGTCTGAAGAGCTGCTCAATGGTCTTTTTGAGAGCCTTGTGGAGATTTTCTCCGTGCGGGAGCGGCTGCTGTTCTGGAAGAGGACGTTTATCCATTACGGCAGCAAAGACAACACCTTCATCACCGATCCTTCTGAGTGGCATTTTGACATTCGGCTGAGGGACGCGTTGTATGAAGTGTTGGGCAAACGCCATGATGCTTTCTCTGATGCTGGCGTTTTTCGGGCTTTTTTTCTCTCCTATATGCTCATGATTCAGGGGTTTCTCGACTGGATGATTGTGATGGGACACGATAAGCCCACGCGGCAGAGTGTCTGGTCAAGCTTCTGGAATGGAGCCGCTTTTTATTTCAATAATGAATAGTATAACATCTATCATGTAACAATCAAACAAATAATGTTCAAGTATTACAAAAAAATAACGATTTAACAATTAAGAACGAACGTAAGGTCGTTTTTTTTTGGACGTACGTCAAAACAAAGGATTTTACAAGTTAGGAGTTGGCAACATGCTGGATGAACAAGAATGGATGGAAGAAGTAACGGATACAATGCACGGGCGGTATCTTACGTTTGCGCTTGGGGAAGAGGTATATGGTATTGAGATCCGTTTCGTGACTGAGATCATCGGCTTGCAGCCTGTGAACTCGATCCCGGAAGCCCCCGCTTATATCAAAGGCGTGATCAATCTGCGCGGCAAGATCATTCCGGTGATCGATATGCGGCTCAAATTCAAGAAGCAGCCGGCCGAGTATACGGACAGAACCTGTATCATTGTGATCGAAACCCAGACGTTTTCTGTTGGCTTGATTGTGGATCAGGTGGCAGAAGTGCTGACGATGGCGGACGGAGACATCGTACCGCCTCCGGATGCATGGGTAAGCGCAGGACGGCGGTATTTAAGCGGTATCG
>CAZNVX010000060.1:0-10372 GCA_964576225.1 uncultured Christensenellaceae bacterium | reverse complement strand
CATTGATGCAGGCATCTATCATTCCGGGACTGCCGCAAAGATAACCTTCCATATCGGAACCGTCACTAACATAACGGTCGACAACCTCGGTAATCAGACCAACCTCACCGTTCCAGCTGTCATCAGGGGCAGGTTTGGATAACGCGGGTATGAAGCGGAAATTGTCTTGACGCGCTGCCAGATCGTGAAAAAAATTCAGATAATAGAGATCCCTTTTGGTGACGGCACCAAAGAAGAAATTCATTTTTATATCAATTCCTTTCTCGAACACATCAAGGATTATTGATTTGATAGGTGCCAAGCCGGAGCCACCTGCTATCATGATGATTTCTCTGCAATCACCTCGCAAATAAAAGTCGCCGTAGGGGCCGCTGATGTTGACCTGATCACCTTTTGACAACTGTGTATGCGCGTAGGTTGTGCAGATTCCGTCCGGCACCTGTCGTATAATCAACTCAATCGCTTCATCATCCGATGGGGCACTGGCAATGGAATACGCGCGGTAGACGCTCTCTTTGATTTTGGCATAAGGCTTGGTATAAACCTGCATGTACTGCCCGGCTTTAAAATGTACAGTTTCCCCCGCAGGCAGCTTGAGCCGGAAGGCTTTGATATCATGCGTCAACTGCTCGATAGATTCTATTCTTGTGATATATTCCTTGATTTTGAAGAGTTCTTCCGGAATCAGAATGCGGATATTATTTTTCACCTTGACCTGACAGGATAGCCGATAATTATCTTTGCGTTCATCCGCATTCAGATACGGTTCTTCGGTTGGCAGCAGAGGCCCCGCACCTTCAAGAATCTGCACCTTGCACAGTCCGCAAGTCGCTTTGCCGCCACAAGCGGATGGAATAAATATTTTATGGGCCGAGAGAGCTGAAAGCAGAGACGAACCGCCCTCAACCTTGAGCACCTTATCGCCGTTATTTATATCAATCTCGCATTCACCATAATTGTTGAAGAAGTACTCGGCCACAATTATGATAAGTGCCAACGCGACTGATATGGCAGTTACGCTCAATACCGTTGTCAGTATCTGCATAGTTGCTACTCCCTAATGCTCAGGATATCGAAAATATACCAGAGAAACCGATAAAGGCCAGCGCCATAATGCCTGTGATGATGAACGCAATACCCGGACCTTCAAGACCTCGAGGCAATTTCGTTTTCCCCATTTTCTCGCGGATGGCTGCCAGCGCACTGATTGCCAGCCACCAGCCAAGCCCGCTGCCTAATCCGAACAGCAAAGACTGGACGAAGTTGTAATCTCTAATCACCATGAACAACGTAGTGCCAAGAATTGCACAGTTGACTGTGATCAGCGGCAGGAAGATACCGAGCTTGACATGCAGATCCGGCAGCAGTCTGTCCATAGCCATTTCAATTATCTGTACGGAAGCCGCGATGATGATGATAAACAGAATATATTGAAGATATTCAAGATTCAGCGGTACGATTATCAGTTTATAAACCCAGTAATTAAGCAAAGTTGTAAAAACCGTAACCAAAGTAACTGATTTGCCGAGACTTGAAGCCGTCTTGTACTCCCCCGATATGGAGATATATGAACACATGCCGAGGAAATTCGACAGAATCATATTGCTTGTCAGTATTGATGCAAAGAATATTGCCAGTGGGTTGATGCCATTTGTCATGGATTTGCCAGCTCCTTTCCGGTCTATTTAAGATTCTTTTCCCTGCCTGGAGTGAAGATGTTCGAGGTGATCCAGATCAATATGCCTATCAGAAAGAACGCTGCCGGCGGCATTACCATGATAGTCCAGCTCTCAAAACCAATGAAATTTACGTCGAAGCCGAAGATTGTACCAAAGCCGAGCAACTCTCGAAACAGCGCTATGATCAGAAGCACGATGGTATAGCCGATACCTGCGAAGATACCGTCCAGCATAGAAAGCAGCGGCGGATTCTTCTGAGCATAGGCCTCCGCGCGTCCCATGATAATGCAGTTTGTGATGATTAAGCCCACATATGGACCGAGAGCCTTGCTGATATCAGGCATATTGGCTTTGAGAAAAATATCGACCAGAATAACATAAGACGCAATAATCAATGTCTGTACGATCATTCTGACTTTATGCGGGATCACATTGCGCATCAGCGAAATCGTCAGACTGGAAAAAGCCGTTACAAACGTCAGTCCAAGCCCCATCACCAGTGAATTTGTCATGAGGTTGGTCACGGCGAGACTCGAGCAGATACCGAGAATCTGCCGCAATACTTGATTATCCTTCCAGACGTTTCTTGAAATGACCTGTTTCATTTTCTCAGCCATTGTCTGCAGCCTCCAGTTTACTGACGGTATCTTGAAGCAGCCCATTCAAAATGCGTATAACCGCATTTGATGTTGAAGTTGCACCCGTAATGGCGTCGATTTGACCGCCTCCCTGTTCTCCGTAGGCCAGCGTTGTCCCGGCGGTAATCTGAAGGCCTCTGAATTGCTCCCGGTAAGTTAATTCATCAATGCGCCCCCCAAGACCCGGCGTTTCACTTTGATTGGTGAAAACCAGACCGGTGATGTGATCAAGCCCGCTCGAAACACCCAAATAGCCTGAAATACTGCCCCATAATCCGGGGCCGGTAAAAGGAACCGCATAGGCTATCGGTTCTCCTTCTGCGGAAGCGTATTCATACAGATCAACCCCAAAAATCGTCGTCTGTTTGACATTCTGTTCGAATCGCATAAGTATTTCTTCAGCGCTGCCACTCTGATCGATATCAAATACATAGAGAATCGCGACTCTCTCTGCGAGCAGCTCATTCTCTTGAATTTTTGGCAGATAGAGCTCGTTCGTTCCAGCCAGCAGCAATGTGAAAAACGCACTGACGATCAGCATGAAAACAAGAGTATAGATGCGTCCTTTCTTCATGCTGTCACCTTCTTCCCGGCCTTTCTCCTGTCATTGAGCATCTTGATATTTCGATCTATCAGTGGTACGAATGCATTGACAATCAGAATCGCGAACATGACGCCACCCGTGAAGTTGGAAAATGCTCTGATTATCAAGGCCACCACGCCAATCAGTGCGCCATAAATATATTTTGCGGCTTCATGTTTCGGCGCTGAGACTGGATCGGTCGCCATGAAGACCGCTGCGAAGAGGAGACCGCCGGACAGGATTGAAAACAGAGGATTTGCTTCGATGACTCCCGTCAGGTAGAGTATGGAACCAAATATGGCAAATGAAGCCAAACATGACGCGATTATTTTCCAGGAAGCTGTTTTCGTCACAATCAGATAAACAGCAGCCAATAGAATGAGAAGCGCGCTTGTCTCGCCAAGTGACCCTGATATATTTCCAAGAAACAGGCGAAGATAATCGGTCATGATCCCTTCTCTGTTAAATAAAATCATCGGTGTGGCTGAGGTCATCGCATCAACGCTGCTGCTCCAGCTTATAAAACCTCCTGGCAAGCCGCTGTAAGGCTCTGCCCAGGCTATTGTCATGTACGCCGGAAATGAAACATAAATAAGACATCTGCCAACCAACGCTGGATTGAAAATGTTCCTGCCGAATCTGCCGAAAACACATTTCCCGAAGACGACGCCAAACGCTATGCCGACAGCTGCGATCCAGAACGGCACGGACGGCGGTAGCGTTAGGGTAAACAAAAGGCAGGTTACAAAGAGCGCCTCGGAAACCTTGGCCTTGTTGCCGTCGATCAATCGCATGACGCCGTATTCACATATGATTCCGGTAATGGTTACGACAAACAGCAGTACAAGCGTGCGCAAACCAAACAAGTAAACAGACGCAAGAAGAACGGGCAGCAGGCTTATCAGGACCCGCGTCATAAGCTTCTGTTTTGTGAAATAATTTTTAATCTTAATCATAACCCCCCGTGTCAGATCACATTTGGCTTAAGTGTTATTCTTAATAACAGAGTATAATACTAGTATATAGTAATCGTCGGACTATGCAAATAGTAAAACAAAATTATAAGGATTTTTGTCTTGTTGTGTCGATTCAGCCACGCTGTTGAGAGGGCGACTGTCTTGTTACCCCGTGTATGGTCATAATAATCCGCTTCTTGATGGATGGATTTTTCACACCAAATATAGAAATAGCTTTCTTGAAAACGATGAAAATAGAATTTAGTATATGTTTAGAATTATTCTCAAATTCAAAAAAAAATAGAGGAGGAGAAAATGAGGAAGAGTATTTTATTGGTTTTTGCCCTTTTGCTGGCGTTCGCATTATTGTTCACAGGATGTGCAAAAGAAGCCGCGGTGACTTCTGATAGTGCAAAAGGGGCGCTCGTTGCAGATGACGGTGAAACATACTACATGGTCACATTTGCAACTGAGCATCCATACTGGGTGGACGTGTTTGCCGGTTATACAGACGCATTGGCTTTATACGGCGCTAAAGTTGAGTATACCGGTACGATCGGTGCTGACGTTGCTGAGCAGGTTATGCTGATCGAGCAGATTATAACAAAGCAACCTGCGGGTATTGCGATCGCTGCGGCAAATGCTGAAGGCATCGTTCCTGCAATCAAGAAAGCTGTGGATGCAGGAATCACGGTTGTCAACTTTGACGCTGCCTCCGCCCCTGTTGAGGGACTGTACAGCTTTATAGGAACTGGTAATTACAATGCGGGCGTGGCTGCTGCTCATGAAATGGCAGCTCTTCTGGGTGAAAGCGGAAAGTGTGGCGTTGTGACAGTTATCGATACAGATTCGACAAGAAACCGTGGACAGGGATTCATCGATACAATCACTGACGCCTATCCTAACATGGAGATTGTGCAGGTTGTTGATGGCGCCTTCGATCAACAGATTACCGCCCAGGTGACATCCGCTATGCTTCAAAGCAATCCTGATATCGCTGGTATCTTCACATCGTTCGCCGCTGGTGGGGTTGGTGTTGCCACAGCTGTCGAAGAGAATGGCTTGGAAGGCAAAATCAAAATTATCAGCTTTGATACCGATCCGGGACTGCTTGACCTCATCAAAAATGGAAAAGTGGAAGGCACTATGGCGCAGGGAACATGGGTTATGGGATGGCAGGCCGGTCATCAGGCTTTCTGGTTGCATCATAACTTGCTTGAGCCAAAGCCAAATTGGAAAGAGAATGGTATTGCCCCCCTTCCCGCTAATATTGACACCGGCATCAGCTTTATCACGGCAAAAAATGCTGACCTGTATTATCCTATAGAGAAGTAGTGACGAGCTTTAAGACATAACAAACTAACATTCAGCTAAGTCTGGCCTTAAAAAGCCGGACTTAGCTGAAAAAACCGACGGGAGGAGCATAAATTGAGTAGCGAGATTATCCTGAAAATTGAGAGCATAACCAAGAGTTTTCCTGGTACGCTTGCTTTGGATGATGTTAGCCTGGAATTAAAAAGAGGCGAGGCTTTGGCGCTTGTCGGTGAGAACGGTGCGGGTAAATCCACGCTTATGAATATTATATCGGGTGTACACAAAGAGGATGGCGGTTCCATATACTTTGAAGGAAATAAAGTCGATATTAATAACCCCAAAGAAGCCCAGGAATTGGGTATAGGGTTTGTGCATCAAGAGCTTAGCTTATGTAATGATGTTTCTGTAGCAGAGAATATTTTTATGTCAGGCAAATCCAAGGGCGCTTTTTTAGATAGAAAACAAATCAATCTTAGAGCAAATGAATTGCTGCTAAAATTTAACGCTACTTTTAAAGCCAGCGATATTGTGGGGGGATTGAATGTCGCCCAGCAGCAGATTGTCGAGATATTAAAAGCCCTTAATATTAATGCAAAGCTAATTATTTTTGATGAGCCCTCAGCGTCTTTAACAGAAATTGAGATTGCTGAGTTATTCAAGATCATCAAAGAGCTAAAAAAGAACAATATATCAGTATTGTATATTAGTCATCGGTTGGCTGAAGTATTCAAAATATGTGAAAGAGTTGCCGTGCTAAAGGATGGTAGGTATGTGGGCACATACAATACCGCGGAGGCAACTTCAGAGCAAATAGTTAATGCAATGGTCGGAAGAAAGATAGAGAACCTTTATCCGTATAAGGCAACAGATATCGGAAAAACAATCTTTGAAGTCAAGAACCTCACTGCCGGAAAGGGATATAAAAATTGCAGCTTTGAGCTTAAGGAAGGTGAGATTCTCACGTTCTATGGTTTGATTGGGTCGGGCCGGACAGAGCTTGCCAGAGGGATTTGTGGTGTCGACAAACGTTTGTCAGGCGAGATTTATTTGGATGGCAAACTGCTCAGAAACAAAAGCTATACAGAGTCAATCAAAAACGGCATGATTTATATTACAGAGGATAGAAAAGACGAAGGGCTGTTCCTTGATATGAGCGTGCAGCGGAACATTTCCGTTGTTGTGTTAAAAGAAATTCTGCAGGGGTTATTCCTAAATAAAAACAAAGAAAGAAAGCTTGCTAAAAAGTATGTTAAAAAAATGAATGTGAAAGTTGCTGATGTTGGTTATAATGTCTCATCGCTCAGCGGCGGAAATCAGCAAAAAATAATGATAGGGAAGTGGCTGGCTTCAAATCCAAGGCTTATTATTATGGACGAACCAACCAGAGGCATTGATGTCGGTGCGAAATTTGAAATTCACCGTATGATAAGAGGTCTGGCAGAGTCGGGCATCGGTATTATTGTTATCACATCGGACTTGCCTGAAGCAATCGGACTGAGTGATCGGATCATTGTGATGAAAGAAGGCGCCATAAATGGAGAGATACAAATAGAAGATATGACGGAAGAAAATGTGATTGCATGGGCTTCGCACAAGGATTAATTTTCAGTATTATGGAGGGTCTACAAGATGAGAAAAAACGAAAGTTTCTTGAATAAGGTAATGGCAAACAGAGAGTTTAATATTTTAGCTTTGGTTGTTTTTGTTATTATAATTCTCAGTATTGCGTCACCAAACTTTCTGACAATACGCAATTTTGTGAATTTGGGAATTAACTTATCCGTCGACAGCATACTTGTGATCGGGATGACGATGGTTCTGGCCACCGGTGGTGTTGATCTGTCCATTGGGTCAATACTTGGTTTGGCCTGTATGATAACAGGAATATGTCATGTCATGCTGGGATTGAACATCTGGTTATCGTGTCTGATTGCAATCATTTTTGCTGGAATACTGGGTGCCATAAACGGGTTTATGATCGGCAAAGTGAAGATCACCCCCCTTATCGTAACGCTTGCAATGATGGGTATGGCAAGAGGATTGACTTATGTTTTTACGGAAGGCGCGTCCGTTGCTGTTACGGAAGAACCGGAGGCGTTCCTGATGCTTGGCAAAGGCAACATCCTCGGCTTTCCCGTCATCATGATTATTGCTTTGATATTAATCATCATATTTGATATTTTGATGCGTAATATGATGTGCTTCAGAAAAATGTACTATATTGGGAGCAATCAAAAAGCATCAAGACTATCTGGCATTAATGTTTTCAAAACAAAAATGTTTACATACATTATTATGGCGCTGTTTTGTGGTATAGCGGGTGCCTTAACGCTGGCAAGATTCACTGTTGCAACACCTAAAGCCGGTCTCGGCGCAGAAATGCGCATTATCTCGGCATGTGTGATCGGCGGCGCCAGCTTAAGCGGTGGTGTTGGCACCGTGCTCGGTTCGCTGGCAGGGCTAACACTGCTGTCTATTGTAAACAACGGACTGATACTTCTTGACGTCTCAATTTACTGGCAGGATTTTATTAGTGGAGCTATATTGCTGCTTGCTGTAACAGTTGATCAATTAAGCAGCAGAAAGAGGAGTAATTAGACAATAATACAATATAATAATCGAGCATAGATATGACAATGTCTGTGCTCGATTTGTTTACATACGCATAAGTATGAGGTAGACTTAGTATATGAATATCAAGACGCTAAACCCATGTAAAAGTTTAGCCGAATTTTTTTCAAAGCCAAAGATTTGTGAATCAGGTTGTGTTTTCCTTCAGTTATGGTGCGCTTAGAGCCGGGAATCCCCGGTTAAAGATGTGGGCTCGCTCGCGATAGAAAACGAACCAATGGTTTTTATTGGGAGGTTGGAGGGTGTATGTATAAAGTTGCAATAGTTGATGATGAGATCTGGGTTTGCAGGCTAATACAAAAGCTGATTGATTGGGAGGAGCTTGGGCTTGAGCTTGCCTTTGTGGAGAACGATGGCGAAAGCGCTTTAGAGCGTATCATTGAAGAAGTGCCCGATATTGTTATTTCTGATATCAGAATGCCTGATATGGACGGCATTAAAATGTTGGAAAGCATGAGAGAGAAAAGGATAGAATCGCGCGTGATTATCATCAGCGGTTATCCGGACTTTGATTATGCGAAAAAGGTGATGCAGTACGGAGCCTATGAATATCTTTTAAAGCCTGTGGATAAAGATGAGCTGAAAAATGTGCTTATTAAGGTGGTGGGTGAGCTAAGAGCAGAGACTGAAAAAAAAGAGAAAGCTTTTGAACAAAACGAGAATTTAGAAAAGATTAAATGTGTTACCAGCGAACTGTTTATCCGAAAGTTGGTGGCAAAAAGGCGTATTGAAGAAAGCATATTGAAGCTAACAATTGACAACAAGCTCATATTCGATAACGATCATCTTAGCAAATACACAGTCATCGTAATAAAAGCGATTCTGGATGATAAAAAGATAGAGAACAATTTGACTTTTATTGAGGAATACAATGATTTTTATTCAGAGCTAAAAAAATGCAATAAGATCACTTTCTTTATATACAATATAAGAGTGTTTATCATAAGTCATGTGGATGACACTGCAGACAGGATCTATGATTTTCTCAAACAGGAATACCTCCAGCTAAAGTACAAACAGGGCAAGAATGTGGTCATCAGTTACAGTGATACGTTCTGCGATATGGAAGAGATGGAAACTGAGTTTGACAAAGCTATTCGGGGGTCATGTCAGCATTTAAACAATAACAATAAAGAAATAAATCTTTACCCTTACTCTTTTGAATTTGATCCCGAGCAGGGGTTGATTCCGCGGGAACTGATCAAGATGTTGATGATTAATGTTGAGGCATTAAGTGTTGAGAGCATGCTTGATATTATCCATGAAATATATATTACAATGTTTCAAAAAGCCAAGGGGAAACCACATGTTATTCAAGATTTGTCGATAAGAATCAGTAATATTGTTCTCGGCACGCTTAAAGGTATGGACGAAGGAAACAGAAGTGAGTTTCAGCTGGAAAAAGAATTCTTTCAGCGCATCAGCGCTTGTAACAGACTTGAGGATTTCGAACCGATGGCCTGTGAGTTCTTTAGAGAGAAGGTTGAAGAATTATATGAACAACGCAGACAAAACTCGGTGAATATGATCGAACAGGCCAAGCAGTATATCGCGCAAAACTATGAAAAAAAGATTACCCTTGGGGATGTGGCGGGACAGCTTTATATTAACCCAAAGTATTTTAGCAATATATTTAAGAAAGAAGTGGGGATCGGTTTTGTTGAATACCTTAACACCATTAGAATAGATGTATCAAAAGACCTGCTAAAGGGCAATAAATACAGCATAGGACAAATTGCATCTAAAGTTGGTTTTTCGGACCCCAAGCATTTTGCAAAGTTGTTTAAGAATAAAACCAATACCACCCCAAAGGAATACAGACAATATCATATTTAATTTGAGGCAGTTGCGTTGATAAAAGTGAAAAAGGATTTTTTTAATCCAAAATTCGTGTTCGTCATCAAAATTATTATTGCAGCGGTTCTGCATATTCTAATCTCTGCTTTTACAAGCATTGTCATTATTAACGCATTGCATAATGAAAATATAAATACTGCGATGAAATTGGAATTAGATAAGTTTGAGATAAGATATACCCTGGGTGATAAAAGCATTGTTGACCAACATGAAAGTGGCGTTATTCTAGGCAAGAATAATGAATACTATGGAGAGTTGTTCATTATTGACAGCAGCTTCGCCGATATTATCGGAAGGCAGTTGCCGTTTGACTATAAATCGATCGTCTATACCACCGGCCGCATAACCGAAGAGCAGTTCACTTATTTTTACAATTATTATGGTGATATCGATAGGTACTTCATCATAGAAGTGCCAAATGAGTATATAACAAATGTTTCTTCGGATATTATCGTGGGCGTAATTGCTTTGAATGTGATAACAGGTGCGCTGTTTTATACGCTGTTTCGAATTATCAAAAATGCGTTATATGAACCCATTGTTAAGATTGAAGATCAGATCGAGGAGATTTTGGAAGAGGGTTACATCCCAGAACGCAACTTTTCTGTTATGTTAGAATCGCCTTCGTTAAGCAGCAGATTGGAACAGGTAATAATGATGCTCAGGGAATTGATCGAAAGGGAGTATAATGAGAAGATTTTACGGAAGCAGGCA
>CAZNVX010000059.1:0-10430 GCA_964576225.1 uncultured Christensenellaceae bacterium | reverse complement strand
GAAAGAGCTCGATAAGATGATAGGGAAACTATATCAGGATTGGACAGCTGGAGCATTAATCGAGGATAATTTTAAACGTATTCTCGAACAAGCTCAGGCTGAACAAAAGGTTCAGGAAAATATCATAACGACACATACTAATGCCATGAAAGAAACAGAACAAAATGTAGTAGCTGCTAAACGGGCGATTTCTATTCTCGGCGGGTATGCTAAAATTACTGAATTGGATGCTGCTATTTTAAACGAACTAATTGAGAAGATTGTGATAGATGAGGTTATGAAGATTGATGGCAAGACACAGCAGCATATGACTATTTATTTTCGCTTCCCGTATATTGAGACTCTTCAAATTCGTTAAGCTGAATCAAAGTATTTTTAGTTGATGCTATTATCTATTGATTTTGGAAGCCATATGTGCTAACTATTACATGTAGAGTAAATTCTCTCTTCATTTCGTTAATACTCTACCTAAAACGTTTTGCAAGAGGTAAGTGGTAAAAAGGAGCAAAAATTTTGTGTCTGAATTGACTTTATTAAACAACAGCGTTCCAATTGAATCAAACGGAAAACCGATCGTGTTCATTTCTGATTTGCATTTTGATTTTACAAAGGGAAAATATAACGCAAAAGCCGCTACGCAAATGAAGGATGATTTCATTAGGTTTGTGAAAGAACAGTATGCTGATAGTTTATTGTGTTTGGCAGGGGATTTCTTTAATGATTATAAAAAAACCCTTTCATTTGTAAAAGAGTTAGAACAGAATCAAGTCCTTGGTTTTTTTGTGTTAGGTAATCACGATTATTGGAACAATGGTACGAAAAGCCATACTGACATAATTAATTTATTTGATACTGAAAACCTAGCAAATCAATATTTTAGGTTTCTTGTTACAGGTCGAAAATATTATTATAACGATATTTGTATTATCGGCGATACCGGTTGGACAAGTTTTCGACGCGGTAAGCGTAGAGTAGCACTTAAGCGTTTTTTGGGTCTTCCTGATGCTAAAAAGGTAAGAGATTTTAGCACTAAGAAAATAATAGATATGCATGATGAATGGGTCACTTTTGCTAATGGCGTCTTAAAGCAAGAAGAGAAAGTATTAATATTAACCCATTTTCCTATGGCTGATTTTACAGAAAAAGATGAGGACTGTTGGTGGAGTTCCCAAACCAGTTTAATAGGTGAAAATAGTTGGAGAATATTTGGACACACTCATGAAGATAAACAGCAACAAGACAACAATGTTTCTTCACAGCGTGGGTATGAAAATAGCAGTAATGGGGATTTACAGCACTTTGGAGACAAGCAATATTCTTCATATGATTTTGGAAGGTTGGAAAAGGTAATTGATCGATCCAAGATTATTGCGTTAAATAAATTTGAAACAATCACGAAGTTCTATTCTCCTATGCTTGTATCAAATACTTGCGACGATTTAGCATTGGTATCAACAGTAAAAAGAAGAGGATATAAAAGATGCTCTGCAAATAAATACAACTTTGCGTTTCTTGCAAATTCGCCAGAAGCATATATCGAACGAGTCAAACAGGTGACCAATTGGTATTTAAGAGATACTTATATTGGCTACAATCTTTTGGGTTATATACCCATGAGTGTTTTTGATGCTATTTTCTCTTCAATAGAAGTTTTAATAAGCAATAATTTAAAGGATATAAGGGCGTTTATAACTGCTGCCGTAATAACGGGCTATGTTTTTAATGGGAAACCATTTTTAATTCAACAGATGCGTCCATTAGACGATTATGACATAATGAGATTTTGGCTTATGTTTACAACAATAAAGCAGTATAAGATAGATACGAATTCAATTTATTCCGTACGTAGTGATAATAAGAATCACATTGAATTTTGCAATGTTGAAATACGTTTACCGGCAGTAAATGATTTAGCACTTACCATAAATGATGTACATGAATTGATGCAACAAACCTCGTTATTACCTCTTCCAGTCACGCTATTAGAATCAGAAGGACTTGAAGATATTTCATGTGATTTGGAATAGTATTTATAAAATTTTTTTATGCGCCGTGAAGTTCGATAATTTGAGGAAGGCAAACTATATGGTGTGCAATAAGGTTACATATGGCGGACAGGTATTATTGACGGTTTATCATAATGGTTTTGATAACGAAATCAATGATCGTCGGTTAAAAATAGTTCAAAAAGTCGGATTATATAATCTGGTTTTTACAGAAACTCTAGTATCTGACGACGAAATCGATAATATCTCTGGTTGGATAATGAAAGAAGAGGGGCTTTTAGCACCTGATTCATCAAAAAACCCTTACAGTTCGGCTTCTTGCGCATATATGGTGCATTACGAGTATATTAACAAGCCAAACAAGTTGTTTTGTTTATACCAAAATAAATATATTCTTGCCATTCCTGTTGAAAAATTTTTATTAGTAAACGAATTTATAAAAAAATACATTGGAATTGATATAGAAAAAACTCCCATGATCTATGGTGATATTTTTGTTTTTAATAGCTATGCATACAACTACCATTCTAATAAAGAGCACGGAATAATTATTGAGAGGCTTCCGTTGGGATCTATGGTCATTATTCGGTTTAAGAAAGACGAGGCCATAGTCTCAACAAAAATCTTTCATGTTGAACATGAAACGAGTGAAATCGAGATAAAATCTAATAAGCCATGGACTTATCATGATATCGAAATATACTTTAACGGTGAATTAATATATTTCGATAAAGATGTTTCATATATGAGGCGAATGCAACTTAATATGCACCTAACAGGATCAGGGAAAAGAGTAAAGTTAAATAAAATTGCTGACAGCTATATAATACAACGCAATGATGGAGGCCAGATAACATGTATTGGTGATTCTCCTGATGAGTTCGAAGAGTTAATGCATAATTCATCAACAGAGATAAATAGGCGATTAAGTGCTGAACATCCAGATAATCAAATATCTTTTATGAAGCCTGGTGAACTAAAAAAGGCTGTGGATTTGATCGGTAATGCAATGCAGATGGCATCCGAAACCATATGGATTTTCGATTCGTATTTCACCGATATTAATGGTAGTAACAGCATTGTGGGTATGTTGGATTGGATTCACATTCTCACAAATTGTAGGGCACAATCAAAAAATGTCGTATTCTATTGTAAAGGTCCAAATAACGCTCTTGATTTACAAGCTTTGAAAACAGAGATTGAGAGAGATGGAGCTTTAAGTGCCATATTAAGAACACGAAATAAGCTCGGAATACATTTTTACCAAACCAAATCTCCAATACATGATAGGTTTGTTCTAACAGAAAGCGATAGAATCTATTCCGGATTGGCAATGGGGACCTCTTTTAATTCTCTCGGAGATCATCATTATTGCATATATAAGCTTACTCATAAGGCTTCCCAAACAATATGGAGTGAACTTAAATCATGGATGGTTGATGGGAGTAACCTACTTGCGGATGAGGGGGTATGATCCTTGGACAATAATATTGTGATAGCCTTAAGTCAAATCCTTGATGATCTCATGAATGATCGTGCTAATCGTTCGGATGTGAAGCGGAGAATAAATTACATTTTTCGAAATAAAAAGATCGCCACTGTAATTCGTGAGTTGAGTGATTATATATCTACTATACCCGGTAGAAATAAAAATAATGTCACATTAATTATTACTTTAGCTCTTTTACGACGTAATCTTGATAGCGTTTCAGAAGTAAAAGAAGCCATCATTCAACATGGACTCACAGGACATTTATATGGAGGTCTATATATTCTTCTAACTGGTAGATCTGAGCATTTGTCATTAAAAGTAAACTTAAATGATTCTATATTTGAAAATAAGTATGATTTTATAACACGTTTTATTGAATTTAATTATTGGAAATACATAGAAATATTTCAAGCTTCAGAAGTATTGAGCATGGCCGACCCCCAAAAATTTGAACGATTAGCTCTAGCAGACAATACAAAGTTACTATTATTAAATATGGCTAGCCATTATCTTGATATTACACCTTCAAATAATATAATCCTTAAGCTAATTGATGATGATAATGAGCTTTATCAAAACTTGGGCTTTCATTTTTTAGCTCGGTATATTTCAAGATGCGTTACCGACCTTGAAAATGTTCAACAGTCAAAAAAACATGGGTATAAATCTGGTAAAAAAATAACAAGTGTTCAAAAAGAAATGAATATTAGGCTTGAAGAGTGCTACAGGTTTTTAAGTGAATGTAAAAAGAAAACTCAAGCATCTTTACTTACAAACTATCTTTTGGTTCATCAGAATGCATATCCCATATGCTTTGCGCGATCTTTGATACATAGCGATCTACAGGAAGAATTTATTTATCAAATTAGTCAAACTGGCAAAGTGAAAACGTTAAAAGACATCTCCTTTATTACTACATTGGTTTCGAGTACACCAGCAACGAATGATTTGAATAAAAGGATATCAAAATCTAAGCTATATGAAGCTATTATAACTGTTCTTAGGAGTTTTATAGAAGAGAAAAAAGGTATATATGAATGGAATGAGCAACAGAATAATTACATTGAAAACATATGCAAACGACTTCCATTAAGCTATATCACAAAGTTTAGAATATTACTTATTAAGATTGATGCTAAGTTAATGTCAAATAAATTGGACGAATTGGTTCGCTTCAAAATTTTTCTTGAAGATAAGCGACAGCATGATATTATCTCCGGAATTATCAATGTAATAGACTCATTTATAATATAGTTTAAAAAATTTTTTCGGCATATCCCCGACTCGGTTTATATCAAACTCAATTATCTTTATTACAAGGTTTAAAGCATATCTCAAAATTCTCAAACTAACATTAACCGAACAATGGGCGGCTGAGTTTCTGCAGCTTTACCCCAGCGCCAATATTTTGGTTGCAACCAGAAAGGATTTTGAAAAGCGAAACCGCAGGAAGTTCTGCGGCAGAATCGCCACCGGCGACTACGATGCAGTGATTATCGGCCACAGTCAGTTTGAGAAGATACCCATGTCCATTGAGCGCCAAAAGTCTACGCTGCAGGAACAGCTCGACGAGATCGTTATGGGTATCGCGGATGCCAAATCCGCTAAAGCGGAACGGTTTACGGTGAAGCAGCTTGAGAAAACGAAGAAGGCTATAAAGCTCAAACTGGACAAGCTCAACGATACCAGCCGTAAGGACGATGTGGTGACGTTCGAGGAGCTAGGCGTGGATCGTTTATTTGTGGATGAAGCGCATAACTTCAAAAACCTGTTTCTCATCACCAAGATGCGCAACGTCGCCGGTCTCGCGCAAACGGAAGCGCAGAAATCCTCCGACCTGTTCATGAAGTGCAGGTATTTGGACGAGTTGAACAGCGGACGCGGAGTGGTGTTTGCGACGGGTACGCCTATCAGTAACTCCATGACCGAACTGTACACCATGCAGCGGTATTTGCAGTACGAGACACTGCGAGGTCAGGGTTTGCAGCACTTTGATGCATGGGCATCGACGTTCGGCGAAACGGTAACAGCCATTGAGCTTGCACCCGAAGGTACGGGATACCGGGCAAAAACGCGGTTCGCTCGTTTCTACAACCTGCCCGAGCTGATTAGTATGTTCAAGATGGTCGCGGATATCCAGACTGCTGACATGCTGAATCTGCCCGTGCCGGAAACGGAGTATCACAACGTGGTGATTAAGCCGAGCGAGCATCAGCGAAGCATGGTGGCAGAGCTGGCTGAGCGCGCGGAAAAGGTACGTAATGGCATGGTGGACGCGACCGAGGACAATATGCTAAAAATTACGAACGACGGTCGTAAGCTGGCGCTGGATCAGAGGCTGATCAGTGAGTTGCTGCCCGATGATGAGGATAGCAAGGTCAGCGCCTGTGTGAACAACATCTACCGCCTGTGGGAAAAGAACAGGGATAAGCGGCTGACACAGCTGGTATTCAGCGATCTTTCGACGCCGCACTATGACGGCAGTTTTAACGTGTACGACGATACCAAGCGTAAACTGATCGAAATGGGTGTACCGGAGGATCAGATTGCGTTTATCCATGACGCGAACACGGAGATACGCAAAAGCGAGCTATTTGCCAATGTACGCAAGGGCAATGTCCGTATCCTGCTGGGCTCCACATTCAAGATGGGTGCGGGGACGAACGTGCAGAAGCGGTTGGTAGCTGAGCATCACCTGGATGTGCCGTGGCGTCCTTCGGATGTTGGACGTGCTTAGAGAAACGAGTGCAACTAATCAAAATAGTAGTTGAATTGGTTTAGATACTACAGCCTTTATATTATAGTATGTTACTCATTAAAACTCATCATAGACCCTATAAAGCGTATTTTTGATACTGGAATACGATAAACATTTAGACTTTATGATATTATATTCTGTAATGCTCCACGCCTTTAAGGGTATCATTTTTTAGATCAGTACAAACCATATCTAGTAGTGCCTTACACCTAATTAGGAAACTATTTAATTCATAAATGCCTGCTTTTTTAATACTATCAAGCGAGAATGACGTTTCACTGAGTTCTGTTTTGCTAGCATAAATATTCGTTAGCTTGTCCATTAGATCTTGATCGACCTTAGGTATAAGTATATTATCCCAATACCCGACCGCAAAACTACCACCATTACCACCAACAGCCATTTTTTCAAATACTCTATTACTCCTAAGGAAGTTCAGATATAAACCTAAAAAAACGCTTTTATCTAAACATTGTTCATAAGATTTCGGAGAAATAATTGTTCCATGAAAATTGGTGGTGAATTTCATATTATCATCACAAATAATAAAAGTTTTCCCTATTGTTCCCTCGGCTGAAAACAAGATGTCTTTTTCTCCCAAAAACCATATAGGATTCCTTGCGCCCAAATACGAAACCTTATTTACGTAGCCGGAAGAAGATATATCGCTTGGGTAAATTAATACTTCATAGCCATTTCTGAAAGTATCTGTTTGAATTGATCTGCCCAAGTCCCTTTTTGCTAGGTTAGGACCTCGTTTTAGCTTAAATCCAAATTCATCAAGGGTTGCATAACCGTTTTTATAACCTTTTACATTACTAATCCACTGGAAGACCGTATTTGAATATATCCCAGAATCAAGCCTTCCTTTATTTGATAATCGACTATAACTTGGATTAATATATTCATATTGTTTTACCATTAATTCGTTACTGATAATAATTTCAGTTTCTCTTAGCTTGGCGTCTGATATGAATTCCGCATAAGTAATATTCTTTAAAAGGTTTTCAAGTAAATTATAAACCCATTGCTCTTCACAATCTGGGATTTCGCATTCTAAAAGCAACTCGCCAGAATGTCTGATTGTAGCTCCCTTTGGTGTTTTAGCATCAAGTTGCAACCGAAAGTAATTATCCCTCATTAATGCAAATACATAGTACTTAAATTTTTCGTTTTTAAAATTTAGCTTTATGACACCAGAAGAAAAAGTGATTTTCTCATTATCACTAATGAATAAGCAACAATCACCAATATTAGCATCTGTGCAGAATAGAACATCACCATTATTTACGGTGTTTTCATTATAATATTTCGGATTTAAGTAAATATACTTTTCTTTGTCAGCTGAAAACTGTATGTTATTTATGCAACTGTTTCGTAAAAATATTTGCTCGGATTTCTTAACATAAGCAGCACTACCAGGTTCTTTACCTTTTTCGAAGGGATTATCCGTATCAAGATAGTCATATATTTGCTTAATTTTAGTATTCGAAATTGACAAGCGTTTATAATTGCTCGGTGATAATGATAACTTTGTTTTCATCTCTGAAAACTTTATTTCTTTCGGTACAATTACTTCATGCATCTTATTACTCCAGAAACAGGTTTATTATCTCGGTCTCTTGATTTATACACCATTCTTTAAATTCTTTTACTATTTGAGTAAAATCCTCGTTGAGAATTGATTCTCCATTTTCGTCTGTAATAGTTTCAAATGTGTCAAGATCAAGTGCATAGTCCTTTTCAAAAACCTTATTTCTTTGTGATGTTCTCGTTACATACCCAACGTTTTCAATATCTCTTGTAAAGACTGAATAATCATCTGTAATTAATTGCTGCAATCTTGTTTCAGATGGCTTATATCCCACGAGAATCGTTGTATTAACACCTGTTTCCGCAAAAACATTACTGGGAAGATCAAATAATGCAACAATTCTAATTCTCTTTATAAGCCATTCTCGCACAAAAGGCCATGTATTATTAGACATAAGAGCATTACTAAGAACAATTGCAAATCTACCGTTTTCTTTTAATAAATGTACAGCGTTTTCAAGAAAGACAACTCCTTTATCAAGTCCCGCTTTAGGATTGGTTTCTGTATAGAGGGAATACAATTCATATAGTTTAGCAACTTCTAAATCCTGTGGTTTTGATAAATCGAGGCTTCTGCCTTTTCCAAATGGTGGATTTGTAAGAATTACATCATATTTCATAAGCTCTGTTCCATCAAACCATTTTTCCCATTGCCCATTAGCATGTAATTCTGAATCAAGTTTTACGAGCCTCTTATCGAGTGTAAGCTTCTGATTAATTGATCCTTGGTCTGGAGCATATTTGACTAGAGCATTTCCATCTCCATTTAACAACATATTAAGCTGCGCCAAAACTGTCATGTTATAATCGTTATCAAATCCATATAGATTGCAATCACCTAGTTGCATCTTTGCATTTACATAGCTTACAGAAAGAAAATCTGCAATGCCACAACAAGGGTCACAAATTGACTCGCCATCTTTTGGGTTTACTATATTTACGATGAAATTTATTATCGGAAGCGGTGTTAGAAATTGCGCATTTTCATCTTTCTTAAACTTTGTCGCAAAATTATAAAATATAAGCTGGTATAAGTCGCTATTTCTAGACTTTTCAAATGAATAAGATTGGAATTGCTTAACAATTTCATTAGCAACAACTACATGTTTTTCTTGCGTCCAGAAAATCTTATTTTCACCTAAAATACTGCTGTAATACTCCTTAGCTTCTTGGTAGAGATTTTTCATCCTTGTGATAAATTGCTGAACTTTGGCCGTATTCAGATTTCCATTGAAGTATTCGCTTTCTTCTATATAAAATTTTAAAAATCCACCGTATGTTTTTCTTTGCTTTTCATCATATATTTTCATAGCTATAAGCTGGATAAGATGCATATAACCTTCTTCATTACACAAACTAACAGCTTCTAGCGCTCGCAAAATTGAATTAAGTGAACCTTTAATATTATCGTCATGAATTGTATAGACAATATCAAGATCAGTTAGTTTCATTTTACTTCTATCTATCGTACATCCTTGATGAAGTATTTTTTCAATATCATCTAATGATGGAATCATAAAATATGGATCAGTAATTTCAAGCTGATATCTTTCAAGGATCCTTTGGCTTGTTGGGAAGCTTTTAGTGTTATCAAATCTTGTAATATCACCATTTATTCTCTTAAACAGAAACAGTCTTCCGGAGTCATAATAAGCCCCTAATACAAAAGGACTTTCAGGTTCCTTTATTGCTGCCCTCACCTGTGAACTGAAAACCTGCTCTATAGTTTTATCATTTCTTTTATATTCGATGACACCGACCGCTAATTCTCTTATTTTCTGTAACGAGTCAACGTCTTTTGGATTTGATCTATAATTTCTGTAGTAATTAATCCAATCAGGTGAGGAAAAAATTACAGAGTCTATTTTAATTGGACTAGAATTAATATTTCCTTTTGGAAAATATATTTCTGCACCAATATAATCTCTGCTTGGTATTTTCCCGGAGTTAACTAAACTATATATGAATTGCCATTTGTAGAATTCTTCGTTTGGTTTATTATGAACATCCTTAATCTTGATCATGTCAACAAACTTTCCATCAACAGTACATAATGATCGTTGTAGGATACTTTTATTCTTATACTCTTCATCAAATTTTATCCGAGCCTGTGAAAATCCATCAAACATAAATTTATCTCCGTATATTTTTTAACTGTAGAGTATTCTTTGCTTCCTTTTCAATTACCATGATCAACAATTTATTAATGTAGTATTATACCATGAATTTGGAATATATCATAACAAAGAATGGAGTATAGCACCATGAATGACATCTTAAAATTGATTAAAATGGAAGAGATCCAAGAAGAGAAGGTGAAATGGTTGTGGTACCCGTATATACCTTACGGAAAAATAACCATCGTACAGGGTGATCCAGGCGATGCAAAAACCACATTAGTACATGACTTGACGGCTTTACTTACCAACGGCAAGAATATGCCGGAGAGCCACATCGATACAGAGCCTTCCACGGTCATTTATCAGACAGCCGAAGATGGGCTCGCTGATACTATTAAGCCTCGCCTAACAGCGCTTGGAGCTGCTTGTTCCCGGGTGGTGGTGATCGATGAAAGCGAGAA
>CAZNVX010000058.1:1703-10539 GCA_964576225.1 uncultured Christensenellaceae bacterium | reverse complement strand
ATTATTGCGGTCAGCATACTGATGACCATCGTTTTTGCGGCAGTGGTGATGTCGGCATTCCGAGCCGCCAGAGTGAGAACGGTGACCGCATCCGCGTAAAGAAAACGCGACCGGCAATGCCCGGACGGCACGAAAAATGACGCATACAATGAACTGACAACCCCAAAGCCGCGAACGCATTGTGGCCAGGCAATGTCAGCATCCATTCAGGGCACTATTAACGTGCCTTTTGTTTTATGTTTATTATACAATCTATGTTTTCTGTGATAGAATATGTGACAGCATACAGGAGGCGCGCACATGAGCAGACAGTTGACGGGAAACCTTGCGGCTTTGGCCGCTTACCTTATTTGGGGCGCGCTCCCTTTGTACTGGGGTTTGCTCAACTGCGTGCAGCCATTTATGGTGCTGGCGTTTCGTGTGTTGTTCTCGCTGCTGTTGCTGGCAGCCATCTTGCTTTTTGCACGCTGGCGCCGTGAAATCAAACGTGTATTATCAGACAAAAAGCGCACGCTCAGAGTATTGGCGGCGTCACTGCTGATTTTCTCGAATTGGGCGTTGTTTATATGGGGGCTGGCACAAGGGTTGCACATCGATGTCAGCTTCGGATATTTTCTATCGCCGCTCGTGGCTGTGGTGCTGGGCGCTCTGTTTCTGAAGGAGAAAATGCGGCCGTCTACCATTGCGGCGTTTGTGCTGGCGTTGGGGGCGGTGGCTTATCTGATGATAGCGGACGGCTCTTTCCCATGGTTTGCCGTGGCGCTGGCGGTCACGTTTGCTGTCTATGGCCTGATGAAAAAGACAATTGACACAGATGCGTACACGAGCCTTTTTATGGAAACTGCGTTTGCCGCACCGCTGGCCGCGGGCATACTCGTTTTTTTTGGATTGAACGGCGGCGTGCCGTTCGGTCAGGATTGGGGTGTCACCTTGCTGCTGACGGGTGCGGGGCTTGCGACGGCGGCGCCGTTGGCTCTTTATGGTGCGGCGGCCCGCCGCATACCGCTCACATCTCTCGGCTTCTTTCAGTACCTGACACCGTCAATCATGCTGCTTCTAGGCGTATTTGTATACGGCAAGGCCGTCACACCTGCCGAGATGACGAGCTTCGTCGTGATCTGGATTTCACTTATCATATACAGCGCAGGCGCGGCCATCCACTTAAGAAAAAGCCGCGCGGCGGAAGGAAGAATGGTTATACGATAGAGGAGAGTATGGCCTACTGTTGAAAAGCAAAAAACACGGACATGACGGGCGATTGGCCACATAAAATGCGTTCAATCTCGGTAATCTTAAAAGCTGTGGCGGCTCGATAAGAATGGCTTTTACGGAATCCTGCCAACAGCATCAATCATTGCACATAATACAATAACATGGTAATCTTGTCGTAAACAATAATCAAAGGAAAAACGGATATGAAAACGATTGCGTGCGTCATGCTCAGCTTACTGCTTGTTGCTTCATTGGGAATGGTGGAGGCGCCCCGTAACGCTGCGCTGGCTGCGGATGAGATGCCTGTATCACCGGCGCCGACACGCGTGAGTGTGCTGGCCGCGGGAGACCTGATGTGCCTGTATGCTCAGCTGGGAGCTGCAAAAACGGCAGCGGGCTATCAGTTCGACCAGTGCTTCTATGGCATCCGTCAAAGAGTGTCTTCCGCTGACCTGGCTATTGCCAATTTAGAGACGCTGGTGGCCTCCGGATATCCTTACACCGGCCGCAAGCCGCGATCGGGCTATACGCGCATCAACGCGCCCGATTCCTTTCTAAGCGCGGTAAAGAGCTGCGGCTTTGATGTGCTGACTACCGCCAACAATCACACATACGATTACAAGGCCGATGGCATCGTCAAGACGATGAAGAAACTGGATCAGTTCGGTCTGTTTCACACCGGCGCATATGCGGCACAGACCGATAAAAAGCCGTTGATCTGTGATGTAAAAGGTGTCCGGATTGGCATTGTCGCGTATACGGATGTGCTCAACAACCGCCCTTCCGGGGCAGACGCCCACATGATCGATATTTACAGTGAAAGCCGTGTGTCGGCGGACATCGCGTCAGCCCGCAAAGGCGGCGCAGATTTTGTGATCGTTTACATGCACTGGGGCCGTGAGAACACGCACAAAATCACAGGCCGGCAGCAAACAGCTGCCAGGTTTATCGCCAACGCCGGTGCGGATATGATTCTTGGATCTCACTCACATTGCGTCCAGCCGTTTGCTTATATCAAGACGGCCAGGGGAAACGTGCCGGTGATCTATTCGATGGGGAATCTGGTCTCCAGCATGAGCCGCAGCATCAATAAGGATGGCGTGCTCGTCACAATCGTGCTGGAGAAGAACCCGGACACCGGTGTCACAAAGATCGTGAAAATGACGTACCTGCCTACGTTTTGCACCACCACGTCGGCCGGAAAGTTCGTTGTGATGCCAGCTTCGGCGGCGGCTGCTGCCAGCTCAAAAGCATTGAAATCGTCACGCGCGCGTACGCTCAAGGTGCTGGGGAGTCACGTGGCGCAGCCTGAGTAAACATAGCCCAACGGTGCGCTGTCTGTGGAGAGCAACTCGTGCGGGGTTTTCCGCCGTCTCAAGGCTCCCGCTCAATAACAACACGCTGTACTGAATAAAAAAGGTAAATATTTTCGGTGTATTTTTAATCACTTTTATTGAGTGTACACAAAAGAAGTGATATTATAAGACATTAAATAAATTGAAAGGAGTCAAACTAATGAGTCGAGACAAATGGAGTTCGAGATCTGTGTTCATTCTTGCCGCCATTGGGTCTGCTGTCGGTTTGGGAAATGCATGGCGTTTTCCCGGATTGGCCGCACGACATGGTGGCGGAGCATTTCTGTTGGTGTATCTGGTGGCCATGCTTGCGTTGGGGATTCCGCTGTTGATGTTGGAAATCTCCGTAGGCCGTAAAACCCGCAGCGGTGCGCCAGGCGCAATGCGCGCTGTGAACAAAAAGTCAGAATTTGTTGGCTGGATCGCTACGTCAAATGGTATTTTCATCTCAATTTATTACGCGATCGTATTTGCCTGGGTTATTTTGATGTTCATTGTCAGCTACAGGTTTGCCGGAATGACCGGAGATCCGGAAAGCGCGAGCTCACTGTGGGCAGGGTTAATTCAAACCACAGGCACCACGTCCGGGTATGGAACGATTGCATGGCCTGTTGTGGGCTGTCTGTTGCTCGGTTGGGCAGTGACATACTGGTGTATCCGCAAGGGTGCCGCCAGCGTAAGCAAGGTGGTCAAGTATACGGTATCCCTGCCTGTCATCTGCCTGATTATCCTGGCTGTCCGCGGTATCACTCTGGATGGCGCAGGCGCTGGTCTGGCTAAATTCTTTATCCCGGACTGGTCGGCTCTCTCCAGCGCCAGCCTATGGATTGACGCGTTTGGGCAGGTGTTCTTTTCTCTGTCGGTGGCTATGGCCATTATGTTTGCGTACGGCTCGTTCCTCGACAGGAAGACCAACATTGCTGTGGATGGTATGATCATTGCATTCTCCGACATGCTGATCAGCGTGCTTGCCGGTATCGTGATGTTTACCACCATGGCCGGTGTGGGCATGCTGGACAGCATCACAGCATCCGGTATTGGGACAGCGTTCATTGTTTTCCCACAGGCCATCGTAAGGCTGACGACGGTCCCGTGGATTAATGCGGCGTTTGCGTACATTTTCTATTTCTGCCTGGTAACGCTTGCTGTCGATTCGCTGTTCTCAATTGTGGAGGGGTCATCAACAGCCATATCCGACAAGTTCAAGCTGAACAAGCGGAAGACAACCCTGACCATCTGCATTATCGATGCCATTATCGGCCTGTTCTTTGTGACCGGTGCGGGGCTGGCCTGGCTTGATATTGTGGACAACTGGATCAACAGCTATACGTTGATACTGACGGGCGTGCTGCAAGCGATTGTTGTGGGCTGGTGCTTCAAGACATCCAAGGTTCTTGAACAGATCAACCTCAACACCAAGAAATTTAAGATGCCGGCATGGTGGTTCAACCTCTCCATCAAGATTATTGCTCCCGTTATACTGTCCGCTCTGTTCGTTTGGAACATTGTGTCCCTGTTCTTAAACGGCGGTATCTACGGTGCGGGCGACGGCTATTCGCTGGCTTCCAACATTATTGGCGGTTGGGTGGTCATGGGCATAATCCTGGTGTCGGGTGGCATCGTCAAGTTCATCGTCAAGAGAAAAGCTGCGAAAGGCTTTGTGGAAGAAAAACGCAGCTGGGATGAGATTCCCGATGTTGAGGAAGGCGAGGCTCAGTAAACTGCAGGCTTGCCGAATACAACGCAACAGAAAGAACGGGTGCTGGAAACGGAACCCGTTCTTTTAATGCATCCATGTTTTTTTAAGAAGAGTCAGAATGTGCCTCCACACAGAAAGGAGAAAAAACCAAGAATAACGTATGAGCGCAGAAACCACAGGCAGACAGTGTTCTCATCGGGCGGAACGGCCTCGCTGAACAGAGGCGGTCTTTCGTCTGGCAGCAGCGGCGCCCGATATGACGCCAGCACCTCAAAGGCTTCAGCAAGGCTGTCAGCCGGCACATAAATATTGACGCCCATGAAGCTGCGCCCATGCAGAATGGCCAGATACTGGCTCGAATCTTCGCCAAGAACCCTGAAGGGAATACCCCGCCAGCTCAGAGCCGAAAGGATATAGGCCAGCTCCACGGCGTCATTGACATTGGCGAGAAATCTGCCTCCTGCGTGATGTCGCTCTTCGTCAGGGCATTGTGAGCGGCTTTTCTTCCTGATGGGACCGAGCTGGCTGCTGTCGGGTTCGTTGGGGATAAGTGCCGCGCCGCAATCGCTGCAAGTGGTAAATCCGTCTCGGAATTCGACGTGGCACTCGGGACAAAAAGGCATAGCGCTCCGGTTCCTTACTGTGTATTTATTAAGCCGAAAAATGAAACCATATATGACAAATATACCATATACGATATGAAAAGGTATATGGCATATAAAAAGGAATCAAGTATAATGAAAGGCAGCGGGAACAAACAATACCCGGAGGTGGGCAATACGAGTATTTGCCAGGCATAATATCTTGAAAGGCCGTAATCATTGCATAAACAGCGTTTCTTTTCTGCCTGGTCTCCGCTCCGCTATCTTTGCCTATCCGCCATGCACTTGCGGTACAGCTCGCCCGCGCGCGACCAGTCTGCAACCTGGAACCAGTTGTCGGCATACTTCGCCCGTTCGTTGAAATGCTTGAGGTAATACGCGTGCTCCCATACGTCTATGGTCGCTAAAGGACACAGGCCTTTGGCGAGCGGCGTATCCTGGTTGGCCGTCTCCATGATGCTAAGTTTGCCTTTATTGTCTGACACCAGCCATGCGTAACCCGAGCCAAAGACATCCAGCGCCTCTTTTTTGAAAGCTTCAAAGAAGGCATCCACCGAACCAAAGGTCTCCACCACAGCTGCATGCAGCGGGCCGGCCTGGCGTCGCGTTTCTGAAGGCGACATACCGAAGAAGTAGAAGATATGGTTGTATACGCCGCCGCCGTTGTTGCGCACCGATGTCCGGATGGCGGCAGGGATTTTTTCCAGATTGGTCAGCAGCTTTTCAAGCGGCCAGTCATGAAAAGCGGGGTAATCCGCCAGTGTTTTGTTGAGTTTGTCAACGTATGTCTGCAGATGCCTGTCTCGATGCAGGTGCATTGTCAGCGTGTCTATGTACGGCTCGAGAGCATCGTACGCATAAGGCAGAGGCGGGTTGACAAAGGGATAGGTTTGATTCATTTTGGTCAACTCCTGACATGTAATATCGATATAGTGTATTCATGAGCCGGTCGCGGGGTGATGGCGAGGGTGTTTTCATGCAGATATAAATGGATTTCAGAATGCGGGGCGTTACGCTGTCAGCGATGCGCTGCTCTTCAAGATTCAGCTGAAAGAATAAGCTACATGACCAAATAACAGTCACCACGGAGAGTCATGGCTATTGTGGTGAATTTGGTGTGGTATAATCAAATGGAAGAACGTTTGGGCTGAGACATATTATGGAAGATGCAGACGAAGAGGGGGGCGTTTAGTATATGAAAAAGAGTATCTCTGTTCAGTTTCTCGGCTGGACATTTGCGATCGCCATTGTGGGATGGGGGACATGCGTGGTATTCAGCTTGCTTGGGTTTTCTTTAAATAAAGATTATTGGATGTATTTGCCTTATTTAACCGGCGGATTGTCACCCACGATCGCCTCCTATATTGTATTGAAAAGGAACGGTCGGGTATCAGGGATTACAGAGTGGCTCAAGAACATCTTCGATGTGAAAAAGCCTGCATGGATGTATGTGTTTACGGGTGTGCTGCTTTTGGGTTATTTCATTCCGCTGATAGTCATTTTTGGAATAACGGAGATGCAGCCGGTTTACATGCTGTTTGTGCTGATGCCGCTGATGCTGTTTTTCGGCGGGCTGGAAGAAGCGGGATGGAGATACATACTGCAGCCTGAGCTGGACAGAAGAGTGGGCTTTTTATCAGCCTGTCTGATCGTGTCTGTCATCTGGGCTGTGTGGCATTTGCCGCTGTTCTTTATCGCCGGCACAGGTCAGGACGCAATGGATTTCTGGCCGTTTGCCCTTGGTGGCGTGGGGCTGACTTTTGCGTTGGGTGCTTTGAGAAGGATAACCGGCAGCGTTTTTCTGTGTGTTGTTTTCCATTCCATGATCAATGCCGGAAGAGGTGTTTTTGTCGTCAAGGATACATTTTGGGGTGCTGCGGTAACTGCGGCGCTGCTGGCGGCCATGTCCATCTTGGCTGTCGCCCTGCACAAACGAAAGCCGCAAAAGGCAGAAGTCGAATGAGCGCTGCCCACATCCAAAGCTGTGGGACCCAGCAATGGCTTAAAGACCGTGCGGCACGGTATCCGCTCCGCTTGTGGCGCGTGTCAGAGCAATGTTTTTGCTGATTCGAAGCGCAGATTACCCTCATGGATGCGGTTTAACAGCCAATCCGAATATATGTCGAATATTGCTGATAAAAAAGCTTGGAATAAACCGGAAAGTGTGAGATACTATAACAGTATTTTGTCCGGCTCCTCTTGTAAACATTATACTTGAAGGAGTGGGACATATTGAGAAGCCGCCTTAATGAAAGCAATTGTCTTTTAAGGATCAAAGAGTCAGTCAGTCAGGATTTAAACAGTTTGGAGGAGGAATACAGGAATCAGGCGTTAAAAGAGCTTAAGGGTGTCGTGAAGCTGGCTCATAAAGGAAACCCGAGCCAAATCGGCGAACCTGTTGTCCATGTCAGCCCGCGACGGTTTCACTTCTACGGAAGAATTGGCTTGATTCACCCCGGTGCTTATCAAGACAGGTACAGAATCCGTCTTAAATCGGTATGCTGGATTAGAAGCGATCACAACGCCCCTCAGAACGAGATTTTTGTCACGATTGAATAAGAGGAGAAACATTTTTCTTTTTATGTGTCAATGGATACCCTGAGAGAAAAAGGCCGGGCAAAATGCGCTGTTTGTTCAGCGAAGCTGTTTACCCGGCTTTTTGTGTGAACGCTGCGGAGCGATAACAGCACAGAGGTCAGTATATGGACATTATAAAAATAACCGAAGACAAAAAAAGATACATTGATCTGTTGCTGCTTGCGGACGAACAGGAGGATATGATCGACCGATATCTGGAGCGCGGCGACATGTTTGTGTTGCGCGACGGCGGGGAAGTGAAGGCCGAATGCGTGGTGACGAAGGAAGCGGAAAGCGTCTATGAGCTGAAGAACATCGCGGTGGTGCCGCGCAGCCACGGCAGGGGTTACGGCCGGGCGCTGATTGAGTTCGTATTCTCCCGCTACGCCGATCTGAAAACGTTGCTGGTGGGCACGGGCGACAGTCCCGCCACGCTAGGGTTCTATCATCGTTGCGGTTTTGTGGAATCTCACCGCGTGCCAAACTTTTTCACCGACAACTACGACCACCCCATGTTCGAGGGCGGAAAGCAGCTGGTGGACATGGTCTATCTGAAACGGGTGCGGTAAATGCATCCCGTCTTTGACAAAGCGCATGCAATATGGTAATATCAACCGTCATAATTAGAAAGGGCATTGTCATTATGCCGGATCCGATCTATCGCTAGTTTTTCAAATTTGGCGTATAAGCGAGGGGGGTTCTCGGAACCGCTTTGTTTTACATCCATTTGAATAACGGGAGGATACGGAAAGCTGTGTGACAAATGCCTTATGCAAATCGCACACTCTTCGGGTGTGTTTTTTCATGCGGCTTTTTGAGAACAACACAATGAAAAGAATTGAGGTTAATATGTTTTATATACGAGAAATTCAGGAAAAAGCATTGTATAACGCTGTTAAGGCGGCCAGCGGCGATGAAGCTGCCACGCAAACCGTTTACGGGAAAGGCAGGCAGGCCGAGGATAACGCGACGTGGGTGAAGCGCGCGATGAAACAGCTGGAAAGCCGATTCGACGAAGCTGCGGTGAAGCGCATCCGAATGGCGTGCCAGTGCGGCTACGCAATGGACGAGAAGCTGGCGCTTCTGAAGGAGCTGATGGCGTCGGCCTCCAACATGGAAGAGTTCGCGAGCCAAGACAAAGCAAAGGCTGCGGGCCTGTTCTGCGACGGCGCGAAGCTGTATCTGCAGTTCCATTTCTGCCCGTGCCCGATGCTGGCGGAGGTGGAGCGGCTGGACTCATATGCGTGGTGCCAGTGCACGACAGGCTACAGCAAGGTGCTGTTCGAGCGGGCATTCGGCTGTTCTGTTGACGTGGAGCTGCTGCAGAGCATCAAGGCGGGCGACGCGCGGTGCCTGATGATGATCGTCCCCCTCGGCGCTGTGGCGTGGGG
>CAZNVX010000058.1:0-1693 GCA_964576225.1 uncultured Christensenellaceae bacterium | reverse complement strand
GGGGGAGACGCGGCGCTTAAGGGCGCTGCACTTGTAAAGGGCGCTGCCTTTCTAACCCGCTTGCGCTGCACTGGGAAAGGGCGCTGCCCTTTCTAACCCGCTTAAGGGCTCTGCCCTTAAGGATCCCGCTGGAGGCGCGGCCTCCAGACCTGCACCCCAAAAAACTGCGTTTTTCGGGGACCCCGCACCTCCTCTCAAAACCCATGGCTGCGGCCGTGGGTTTTTTGTACTATTATGCAGGAATATGGCGAGGAGGTGTGATATAAACCATATATTGAAGAATTAATTAACGCCTTAATTAGGTTGTTGCAACTGAGTTGGCAGAAATAAAAAATACACTGGGCATATAATACCAGAAAATGCCGTCAGGCATTTTCCCGGTTTCCAAAGGGCATGCCCTTTGGCAGTGGTGTGGAGGCGGCGCCTCTACGGTCTTGCGAACTTGGCGATCCAACACACCAAAGGGGCGACGCCTGTCGGCGCCGCCCTTTGGTGTGTTGTGCCCGGAAGATAGAGGTTTCCGGGCATATAGAGGAATAGAGTAAACGATTAAGGATATGGGCAAGCCAGGCTTTGACCCCGCATCCACACCTTGCCGGAAAAACTGGAGGGGAAACGAAGGCCCCCCTCCACTACTCCCCGTAATACGCTTTCTTGTAGATGTCCATCAGCTCGGTGACCAGCGGATAGCGCGGATTGGCCGTGGTGCACTGGTCGTCGAACGCCCGCTCAGCCAGCTCGGGCAGCTTTTTTATAAAATCCGCTTCCTTCACGCCCGTCTCCGCGATGGTGCTCGGCATCCCAAGATCAGCCATCAGCTGTCTGACCTCGCGGATCAGCGCCTGCACCTGCTCTTCCTTGGTGACACCGCCAAAGCCCAGATACCGCGCGATCTGTGCATAACGCTCGTCCGCCACGAACTTGCCATACTTGGGGAAGATGGCGAACTTGCTCGGTTCGCCCGCGTTATAGGCGATCACGTGCGGCAGCAGTATGGCGTTGGCGCGTCCGTGCGGGATGTGGTACTCCCCGCCCAGCTTGTGCGCCAGCGAGTGATTGATGCCGAGGAATGCGTTGGTGAACGCCATGCCCGCGATGCACGACGCGTTGTGCATTTTTTCGCGCGCGATGGTGTCGGCGGGGTTGTCAAACGACCGGCGCAGGTATTTGAAGACCAGTTCGATTGCCTTAATGGCAAGGCCGTTTGTGAAGTCGGAAGCCAGCACCGACACATATGCCTCAATGGCGTGCGTCAGCACGTCAAGGCCGGTGTCCGCCACGATGGGCCCCGGCATCGTCTCGGTGAACTGCGGGTCGATGATCGCCACATCAGGAGTCAGCTCGTAGTCGGCCAGCGGATACTTGATGTTGTTCTGTTTATCCGTGATCACTGAGAAGCTCGTCACCTCAGACCCTGTGCCTGACGTGGTGGGCACGGCCACCAGCTGCGCCTTTTTGCCGAGGTTGGGATAGTGAAATGCGCGCTTGCGGATATCCATAAACTTAAGACGCAGTCCCTCAAAGTCGGTGTCCGGGTGCTCGTAGAACAGCCACATGCCTTTCGCCGCGTCAATGGGGGAACCGCCGCCGATTGCGATGATCACATCCGGCTGGAACCGGTTCATTTCGGCCACACCGCGCATAATGGTATCCACCGACGGATCCGGTTCGACATCCGCAAATATTTCGCTGT
>CAZNVX010000057.1:0-10541 GCA_964576225.1 uncultured Christensenellaceae bacterium | reverse complement strand
GAATTTTTTTAAAATTTGAATGTATTTTTTTTATATTATGTATTTTTTTGTGATGTTTTTGATCTCTATCACTTTTGGGTCGGCCTCCTTTGGGCAAACATAAAAAAACGAATATATTGTCCTGTGACTTCGATTATTATATCAAATCCCATTTTTGCAGGGTGTAAATAATCTGTGAATTTCCCTTCCGCATCGCTTTTGGCCGGTCATATTTTGTTTGTCCGGCCTATATATTTATTAAAGAGAACGCTTATCCAGATAAAGAGAGGGTGTCAATATGAAACTACAAAAATCATCGTTGCAAACTGAAACAGCAAGCAGGGAGGTTTTGAGCGAAAGCCTTGTTGAAGGAAGGCTGTCCCTGCCGTCCGAAAAGGCTGATATAGACCGGATCCTGTTTATACAAGGGCGCGTGCATGTGGGCGCGGAGCCCACGGACGGCCGCATCTTTATGGATGGCAGCGTGGTTTTCAGCGTCGTCTACATATCGGACAACGGCGATATTGAATCTTTCGACGCCTCCTCCCCGTTCCGTCATTCGGAGGAGATGCCGGATGTCAGTCCCGGTATGAACGTGATTTCCCGGGGCAACGTCCGCGAAGTCGAATACACCTGCGATGATAACAGAACCGTCTATGTCAAAGGCATCGTGTCCGTCGGCCTGCGGGGCACCATGCCGCACAGCAGCGACACGGTCAGCAGCGCGGGTGCGCCGGAGCTTCAGGTCAAAACCGCGCGTAAGCCGCTTAAAATGACGCGCGAAACAAAACGCGACACCGTGGTGCTCCGGGAGGATGTCCGCATCCCTCAAAGCATGCCGGTGGCCGTCCGCATACTGGCGGCCGATGCGTATCCCACCATCAAATCGGTGCACACCGAGGAGCTCAAGATCGTGGTGGAAGGCGAGCTGAAGGTATCGGCGCTGTACTTATCGGACGACAAAGGCGCGCCGCTGCAGCAGTATAACGAAACGGTGCCTTTCGGGCAGATCATTCCGTCAGACAACATATCGCCGGACGATTCCATCGTCGCCGACGCCAATCTGATGGACTTTGACCTGTCCACCGTGGAGGACGCGGACGATATTCTCCGCCTCAGCGCGCGTATCGGCATCGTGTGCGGCGCACGTGCCGAGCAGGCGGTCGAATACATGGAGGACGCCTACTCATTAGACAGCAAGCTTAACATCTCATACGCCGATCAAACCTGCCGGCAGCTCAAGCGCTGGGGCTGTGTGCGCGCCTTTGCCCGCAGCACCATCTCCATCCCCGCGGCGCAGCCCGGCGTTTCCCGCGTCGTATGCCTGAAAGCGTCCCCCGTCATCCTCGCCGCCCGGCCCGGCGAAGGCCGCGTTTATCTGGAGGGGCTGATGATGTTCACAATGTGCTACACGTCGCCCGAAGGTATGACGAGCCTGACCGGCGAAGCCCCGTTCGAAGCTGAAGCGCTGCTCGACGGTATCAGCTCCCAAGACGAAATCGAAGCCAACGCGGATGTGGAAACCTGCAGCTGCGAAGGCACCGGCCGGGATATCAGCGCCAAGTTCATGATGGACGTATGTCTGCGCTCGTATACGGAAACCAATATCCATTTGGTCACGGATATCAAAGACACCGAGGAACCCCTCGCTCGCGACGGCGGCATCACCATCTATTTTGCGGACGGCGGCGAGTCCGCCTGGGATATCGCCAAGCGCTACGCGACCACGCCGGAAACCGTCAAAAAGTTCAATCCCGACATCGGCGACGCCACCATTCCCGGTCAAAAAGTGCTGATCTTAAGCTGACCGGTATCCATATCATGTTGAGCCCCGTTTGAACCGGCGGGGCTTTTTGTTTTCCCTCCGGCCCAAACGGCAGTCCGCTCATTAAAGACCCGCCCGCATCCAACAAAAAAAGGATAAGCGCCTGCGCCTATCCCCCATTCACATTCGTCATCAGTATTCCGGCTGGTCGGACAGCTCCATAAACTGCGTGTATTCGCCGCGCCATCCCACGTTCACGTCACCCGTCGGCCCGCTCCGCTGCTTCGCCACGATGATCTGCGTGATGTCGCCGCCCTCCGCCTCCTGGTTGTAATAGCTTTCGCGGTGGATGAACAGCACCACGTCGGCGTCCTGCTCGATGCTGCCGGATTCGCGCAGGTCAGAGAGCATCGGCCGTTTGGTGTCGCGTTTTTCGCTCGCGCGGGACAGCTGCGACAAAAGGATTACCGGCAGCTCCAGCTCCTTGGCCATGATCTTAAGGCTCCGCGTCATGCCGGATATCTCCTGCTGCCTGTTCTCACGCCTGTCTTTACCCGTCATCAGCTGCAGATAGTCGATCACAACCAGCCCCAGCCCTTTTTCCTTCTTGAGCCGCCGCGCCTTGGCCAGCATCTCCATCACCGTGATTGTCGGAGAATCGTCAATATACACCGGCGCCTTGCCCAGCACCTCAATCCCCTTCGCCAGCTTTTCAAAATCGTCATAGGTCAGGCCGCCGTTGCGCGTTTTCTGGCTGTCCACCAGCGCCTCGCTGCACAGCATGCGCATCGCCAGCTGCTCGCGTGACATCTCCAGTGAAAACACCGCGACGGGAATCTGCCCCGTCACCGCCACATGCTGGGCAATGTTGAGCGCAAAACTCGTTTTGCCCATGCCCGGCCGCCCGGCCACGATGATCAGCTGAGACTTCTGCAGGCCGGAGAGCTTACTGTCAAGACGCTTAAAGCCCGTCGGAATGCCCAGCAGCCCGGTGTCGCTCTGCATCGACTCGCCGATGATCTGATAACCCTCCAGCAGCGCCTTTTTTATATGCTCCAGCGAGTCGCGCCGGCGCTTCACCGCGATCTTGTAGATCAGGTCGCCCGCGCGGTTCACGATTTCGGCCACGTCCTCTTCCGAATGCGCTGCGTTGCGGATGATCTCGTTGCCCGCCTCAATCAGCGCGCGCAGCACCGATTTCTGCTCGACGATATCCACATAATACTGCACGCTTGCCGCAGACGGCACGCTGCCGGCCAGGTCGGCGATGTAGAGGGTATCGTCCGCGTCGGAGAGCAGACCGTGCCGCTCCAGCCTGTCCACCACGGTCACGGTGTCAATGGGCTTCCCGGACTCCGACAGCTCCGACATCGCCTCGAAAATCTGCTGGTTGCGCTTGGCGTAAAAATCCTGCGATTGCAGCCGCTCCAACGCAATAAAAACAGCCTTGGGGTCCAAAAACATGCTCCCCAACACGCTGCGCTCCGCCTCTATGCTGTGCGGCGGCATATAAGCCGCTTCGTTTTGCTCCATGCTGCCCCTGCTAAGTGTTATTCCGCCGCCTCCACAGACACGACGATCTCGGTGGAAATACCGGCATGCAGCTTCACCTGCAGCGCAAATTCACCGAGCTCCTTCAAATGCTCCTCCATCACGATACGCTTTTTGTCAATGTCGATGCCATGCTGGGTCATGATCGCCTCGGAAATCTCCTTGGACGTGACCGAACCAAAAAGCCTTCCGTTTTCGCCGCACTTTTCCTTCACCACCACCTTGAGGCCGTTGAGCTTCTTGGCAGCCTCCTCGGCGGACAGCCGCTCAAGCAGCTTTCTCTTTTCATTGGCCTTTTGCTGCTGCTTGGCGATATTAAGATTTTGCGGCGTCGCTTCCTTGGCAAGACCCTTGGGAAACAAAAAGTTTCGCGCGTAGCCGTCGCTGACGTTGACAATCTCTCCGATATATCCGAGTGTTTTGACATCCTTGGTCAGTATCACTTTCATGACTCATCCCTCTTTCACATAATTTTTAATCGCTTTTTTCAGGCGCCTCACAGCCTCGGCCACGTCCGCATCCGCCAGCTTCACCGCCGCGATCGTCGCGTGGCCGCCGCCGCCCAGGCTTTCCAGTATCAGCTGCACATTCACATCCCCGAGAGACCGCCCGCTGATCTGAACGTTGTCGTCCACCCGGCTGACCACAAACGACGCGACAACACCGCGGATGGTCAGCAGTGCGTCCGCCGCCTGCGCCACAATCAGCGACGCCTTGGGGACACCCGCCGGGCACACCGCCACCGCGATGCCGCCGTCCATTATTTCCGCATTTTTAACGATCTCCGTTTTGGCCGTATACGTCTTTAAGTCGTCCTGCACCAGCTGCCGGGTCACAGCCGTGTCCGCGCCGAGCCGCCGCAGATAAGACGCCGCCTCAAACGTCCGGACGCCGGTGTTAAAGGAAAAGCCCTTGGTATCCAGCGTGATGCCGCACAGCAGCGCCTCCAAGTCGATGGGAAGCGGCTTTAGATCCTCCCCGAAATACTGCATCACCTCGGTCACCAGCTCGCAGGCCGAGGACGAATACGGGTCATGATAGAACAGCGCGGCGTTCTCGATGCCCGTCGTTCCCCGCAGGTGATGGTCGATCACCACCACGGTATCGGCCATCTCCAGCAGCCCGGGTGAAACGGTAAAGTCGGCCAGCTGCGTGTCCACCACCACCAGCATGCTCGATGGGTTGATGCGCATCGCGGCTTCCTGACCCGTCAATATGCTCGACGCATAGGCCTCGGTCGACCGTATTTTGTCCATCAGCAGTTCAATGGAAGGATTCGGGTTGTCCAGCACGATCCAGGCCTTTTTGCCCACATGCCGCGCACACGCGCAGATGCCCAGCGTCGCGCCCACACAGTCCAGATCCGGCGTCTCATGCCCCATCACAAACACGTCGCTGCACTGTTCTATCAAATTGCGCAGCGCGTGGCTGATCATGCGGGACTTCACCTTGCTGCGCCGGAACACGGCGCGCGTCGCCCCGCCGAAAAACACATACTGGTCGCCCTGCTTGATCACCGCCTGGTCACCCCCGCGGCCAAGCGCCAGTTCCAGCGCCTTGCCGGCGTATTCGCCCGACTGATCTGGGGTGTCGCCCACGCCCACCGCGATGGAAAGCGTCGGCGAAAAGGTGGCCTTGATCTGCCGCACATCGTCCAGTATGCGAAACCGCGACGCCCGCAGCGTCGATAAAAAGCGGCGTTCGAACACACACACGTAGCGGCCCCGGTCTGTGCGGGCAAAATATGACGACATGCTTTTGGCCATCGCCGCCACACGCCGCTCCACCGCCGCGACCATCTCAGAAAGCTCCGTCTGCTGCACTTCGGCAGCCAGCTCATCGTAATTATCGATCTGCACAAAGCATACCACCGGCAAAAAGAACTGGTGCAGCTTTTTGGCCTCCACGGTGTTCTCAATGTCAATCAGCCGATAAAGCAGCAGGTCCCGGCCCCTGTGCTGCAAAACGGTTTGTTCCTTTTTATATGGCCTGCCGCCCAGCATCACTTTCTTGTCCTTGTCCGGCTTGCTGATGCCGGGCAGCATTTTATTGATGTTGCGCAGCGCGCCAAAGCCCGCCAGGTTGCGAAAAGCGAGGTTGGCCCATTTCACGCTGCCCGCCGGTGTCGCCAGCACGGTGGGAATCGCCATGGCGTTTAAATAGGTGGCCTCTTCCTGTTCGGCGATTGCTTTCATCACCAGCTGCTGCAGCCCGATGCGGCGCAGTGTCACCAGCGCCACATAAAGCACGGCAGCCACAGCGGCACAAACAGCCGCGGCGACGCCTGTATAAATATTGAACAGAAAAGCGAATACAACGGCCGCTGCCAGCGCCCCCGTCACACAGATCACATCGGTTGTCAGGAAGCGGATCCGCAGCTTCAAAGCACCGCACCGCCTTTCGATTCAATGCGTTTGCGCAGCCTGGCGATGTTCTCAAAGAGCCCCGCCCACACAAGCAGGGTGCCGATCAGTGTCACGATAGACCCGATGACCAAAACCAGCACATGCAACACCACTCTGGCTGGCACCCCCATTTTGCGGCGTTTATACAGATAATCCATCAGCGATAGCCCCTGCACCGTCAGCACCAGCGCATACAGCGCATAGACTGTTTCCTGCACAATGTCAAACTGCTGCCAACCCAGGCTGTTTCCAATTACCGCAACCAGATAGCTTAATAAAAAGGCCAGCCAGAACCTGTTCGGAAGCGTGTAATCAGAAAACGCGGGTATCGCAATCACGTCCACCTTGCGCTTTTTCAGCGCCGACCGGGTAATCAGAAACCCCAGCAGGCCCGCCAGCAGGGCATACACACCTATCATGCTGACCAGATATACGTTCAGTATGTCTCTGTACTGATTCAGGATAAAAGCGATTGCGTCGTCAAGAGGCGCTGCATCCAGCGCAGCCTGCGTCACCGCCCCCGTCATCAGATCCGCCGTCCGAACAAACTGATAAACGCTGCGGATCGACATTTCGTCCATGTCAACGAGGGACATCTGAAGCCGGCTGACGATAAAATCCACAGGTTTTTCTCCCGTCAGCAGCCAGAGCACACCCACCAGCAAAACGACCCCGGCCAGAGCCGCTCCGGTGGTCATCATCACGCCGTGCCGGAAACGCTTCTTTTTTCTCAGGGCAAAACCGATCCCCAGAGCCAGCGGCAGGCACAGAGCCGCCAGCAGCCCCGACAGCCTTGCATCAAGCGCGCTCCCGGCGGCGAAACACAGCACCGCCGCCGCCCCGCCCAAAGCAAAACCGCTTTTTGCCACGGCATAGCCCAGAATCAACGGAATGATCAGCACGCTGAGCGGCACCAGCCACTCCGCGTACCGGGCGGGCAGCCAAAGCGACGCGCCCAGCAACGCCGCTGAACCCAGCAAGGCCAGCAGAGCGCTTTTATAATCGTCGTTTTTTATCTTGTCCAAAACCCCTAGAATTCCCGCTTTCAAGATGTTTTTTCAGCAGGGACAGATCCCCATAGGTGCTTTCCAGCTTATGCCCCTCGCTGATGCCGGTGTCGGCCTTTCCCAGCACATCCGCGTCCAGCTCATCGAACGAGATGCCGCACCGTCGCGCCAGCACGTAAGCCAGCAGCACTGTTCCGCCCAGCGTGTCCACAAGCTCGCTTCGCCCGCCCGGCGACAGCGCAACCCGCAGCACGTCGGCTGCTTCACCGATAAACTCGGCTTTTAAAACCTCAATCATTTTGGCATTGGAGGCCACGTTCATAGACTGATGCATGATTTAAACCCTTTCCGCATAAGTATGAACCCAAAACCCCTCACAAGTGTCTTTATTCTATCCGTTTCCCCTTCAATAGTCAACAAGGCACCCATTCTCCACAGGCCGGGGAAAACAAAAAACCGCCCGCAGCCAAACGCGCGCGCGGTTCCTGCCTGATGCCTTATGCGCTCCGGTCCATAATCAGCTTGTCCGCCATCAGCGCAATAAACTCTCCGTTTGTCGGTTTATCCTTGCTTGTATAGATATTGTACCCCAAAAATGAGTTGATGTTCTCAATCTTCCCTCTCGACCATGCCACCTCAATCGCATGGCGGATCGCCCGCTCCACCTTGCTTGCGCTGGTATCAAACGGTTCCGCGATGCCCGGATATAATTTTTTGGTAATAGAATTGATAAGTTCAGGATTCTTAACGACCATTTTTATGGCCTCGCGCAGAAAATGATACCCCTTGATGTGCGCCGGTATACCGATGGATAAAAACACAGCCGTTATTTTTTCATCCAGCGTCCGCGAGCGCACCGGCGTGGGCGTGCGCCGTGTGGCGATCACCCGCTGCCCGAACATGTCCTGAATACGCTTGTACAATATATCCTTGTTGAACGGTTTGATCATGTAATACTTTGCGCCCAGGTCACACGCCAGCTTCACCATCTTTTCGCTTCCCACCGCAGAAACCACGATTGTGGCCGGCATCGTCTCAAACTCGGAGGTGTTGAGCCGTTCAAGAAGCGACAATCCGTCCGCCTCCGGCATGATCATGTCCACGATCAGTGCGTCGGGCGACGTTTCCTTAATCAACCCCGCAGCCTCCGTCGGGTTGCTGCATGCCCCCACCACCTCAACGTCATTTTTCGTGCCGAAGTACTTTGTCATCATTTCATTCAGCTGTACGTTGTCTTCCACAATGAGTAATTTGATTTTTTTGTCCATAGCCAATGGGCTCCTTTCGTTTCAATATGAAATCATTACCCAAGCCCCGCAAGAAAAATGTCGAAATGAGTCGAAACATCCCAATAAAACAAATATTTGTTATGATACTATCATGTCAAATTATTTTTTACAATGGGTTTTACTAACATATTAATATAATTCAGATAAAAAAACGGGGTTGATATTTCTTAGGAAATTGATTAATCATCAAATATCGTCACGGGTTCGACAAAAAGCGCCGCCCGAGCAGCCGCCAGCCAGCCTCACCGGCTGACAGCTGCTCTGACAGTTTGCGTCACAACGCATCGGCACTGCCGCGCGCGCCTTCCTTAAGCCATTCTCCAAGGCCGGACACGCTCTCAATTTCCTTTGACTCGATCACCTTGGCCTTCATGCCAATCAGCTGCTCCACCAAAGACGCGGCCTTTGAGCTTCTTTCCATTTCTTTTTTCAGCCGTGCGGACAGGGCTGCATTTTCCCTTCGCACACTTTCCGCCTGAGCCGCTGCGAGGCGCGCCTCTTCTTCCAGCCGGGTTTGGGTAACGGCCATGCCCGCCACTTTCGCCAACCCTTTAAAGAAGCTCTTCACATCGATGTCCGCAGCCATCAGGGCCTTGATCACGCTCTCCGGGATATACTTGCTCTCTTTGCCGCCAGCAGCGCCCGGTTTGGCCGTTTCATACGGGCTTAGGTATTTTTCATTGTTGCGGTCCATTTCCGCCATCACCTTCTCCACCAGCGGGCGGGCGTTTTTGACCAGGCTTCTGAACTTGTTCTGATAACGCAGCATCAGCGTCTTGTCACCGCCGGCCAGCTTCAGGCTCGCGCCCCTGACCGATTCGCCCCGCGCGCCGGACGCCAGAAGCTCCCGCAGCAGCATAAAGATTTCATCACGGTCAAACGGCGTGAATGTCGACGGTTTCTGCTCAATTTCGCCCGTTTCCTTCACCTTCATGTAATAATAGTTGCGCACGCTGTTCGGCTTGCGTCCCGTCTCTTTGGCCACCGTTTCAAAAACGCGCTTTAAAGGCGCCCCAATCTTCTGAGCCTTCTTCACTTCATCCCACAGCAGCAGCTTTTCGTCATCCTTCCATCCTGTCCGCAAGGCGATATCAAAGCTGTGCAGCCCGGCATCGTTGTTCGTATCCATGTTCCTAAACCCCTTATCATTGAATTTTAATGTATATTATTCTCTTATACCATGCGTTTTAAACAGCCGTTTGGATAAAAATATAAAAAGCAAACGCCCCATCCCGTCTGCTTTTGTACCCTGTATGAACCTGGCCATTTGTATATAGTTATGCGAAGAAGCCACTTGTTAGAATGATGTATCTGACGCCGGGGCGCTGAATATATATATTGTACAAAGGGGGGGACAAATGGAAGACCAGGCCATCAAGCTGCTGTACATCAACTCAAAGGTACACGCGCTGATCAAAATCAACCAGGCGCCCGCTGGCGAGACAGGCGTGGCCGCCGTCACGCAGCCCATCGCAGCCAATTCGTCTTTCTTCATCACGATGCTGCCGCTCGAAAACGACAGGCATTTTATTTATCTGCCTTACACACGCCGCGTATCAATCGCTTCAAAGGGCGCGCTGTTTGACAACGACGGCCTGATCGACCTTTGCATGTGGCCGGACAACATCATCGAGCTCACGCTCCATCCCGCTGCCGTCTACCGCATCGATGAGCAGGAGCTGCGGCCGGCCGTCCTCTCTCCGCTCGACTTCTTCATCAGCAGCGAGCGCCACACCGCGTTTATCTACAACGAAGCGGGCTCCAGTATTGTTGTCGAGCACGCCGCCACCGGCCGCGTCAAATTCATCGCCCCGCTCTCGTTCCCGGCGGCCAGCGCCGACATCGCCTTAACCCGGTTTGATGATTTCCCGGTGCTGTACGCCACAGGTCAGACAACGGACGGCGAGACTTATATCTACGCCGCCAGCCTGCTGCCCACCATCCAGACCGCCGTCAACACCGTGTGCGCTGCTTACAGCGTGGAAAAAAACAGCCTGGCCGTCGTCACGAAAGGCGACTACCGGCAGATACGCACGCATTATGCCAAAAGCGGCGACGCGCTGGCGCCCGTTCAGACCGAGCTGGGCTGGTACACCTGCGAGCAAAAACCCGCCGCCACGCCCGCCGATATCTGCGCGAGCCTGCTGCAGGCAATCCGGGCGGGCATGCGGGACGCCGCGCTTGGCTGCCTGACGCCGTCGCTCGCCGAGGATTTGAGCTTTGACGACTTAAAGGAATTCTTCGGCGATTTTATCGGCTTTACGCAAACGATATCCCCGGCATGCGGCCAAAGCAGCATTGCGCTAAAATACGCGGCAGGCCGTCATCTGTTCGTCGCGCGTGAGTTCTGTGTCGAGACACGGTCTGCAGGCGGCGCGTTGCTGATCGACAACATCCGCGAAACGTAACGGTTATTGCGCAGCAAAAAAGCGGGTCAGGGTTTCCCCCGCCCGCTTACAGTCATTTAACCAGGCTATACCGTCATCGTCCAGCCGAATTCGTCTTTCTCCCGTCCGTATTGTATGCCCGTCAGCTTGTCATACAG
>CAZNVX010000056.1:2009-10603 GCA_964576225.1 uncultured Christensenellaceae bacterium | reverse complement strand
AAGCTTTTTCTTGAAAGGGAACTCCCCTTCAATCAGATTCAGCCTTCTGAATATAACTTCTTTCTTTAGTTCCTCACAGACTTCCCATTTTCCTTCCGGCAATTTGTTGAAATAAGTCATCTTCCAGAATGAAGGCACGTTTTTGAGCGCATCTTCATCATAAATGCCTTTTCTGGCCGCATCAAGCGCTTTAACGGATATATCCGTCGCCAGCACCTTGGTATCCCAGGAAAGGTTGTTCTCGGATGAAAAATCACGTATGAGCATGGCGAGGGTGTAGGGCTCCTGGCCGGTGGAACATCCGGCGCTCCATGTACGCAGATCCCTGTCACGAATGCTTCGGGTAAGCTCAGGCAGCGCTTTGTCCTTGAAGAACTTAAAATGATCCCACTCGCGCATAAAGTACGAGTAGTTGGTGGTTAAAAAGTTGATCATCTGGCTCACCTCCGCGCCTGTCTTGTCGCTCAGCGCGTGATCGAGATAAGCCGTATAGTTGCTGTAGCCGTTGCTGACCAGATAATTGTTAAGTCGGCTTTCAATAAGCGTGCGCTTTTTAATCAGATTGATGCCGAAGCGGTCTCTTAAATAGCCTGTCAAAAGCGCAAATTCACTGTCGTTAAGCTGTATCATACTGTCACCACCATTTTTTTGCGGAGCCCGCGTATTTCTTTAATATTTGCCGTAATCATTGTCATCCAGCACAATCTGCACCGTGTTGTCTGCCGGAATGCCGGGCTCGGCCTCTTTGAGCCTTGGCGGCTGCATAGCACCGCCACTTTTCACCTGCCCAAGGTTAAACCTGCCGATCATGCTTTTCAAGAGCTCGGCCTGCCCTGAAAGCTCTTCACTGGCCGCCGCGCCCTGCTCGGCTGTCGCCGAATTCGTCTGCACCACCTGTGACAGCTGTTCGATTCCCCGGTTGATTTGCGCGATGCCGGTCGCCTGTTCGTTGGAGGCAGCCGCAATACCGTGCAGCAGCTCAACAGATTTCTCCGATCCCGAAACGATGCCCGACAACGTACCGGCTGTTTCGTTGGCCAGGCTCGTGCCTGCCTCCACACGCTGAATCGACCCCTCGATCAGGGCCGTGGTCTCGCTGGCCGCCTGCGCGCTGCGTGCCGCCAGATTGCGGACTTCCTCCGCCACCACCGCAAAACCCTTACCGTGCACGCCGGCTCTGGCCGCCTCAACCGCCGCGTTCAGCGCAAGTATATTGGTCTGAAACGCGATATCGTCAATCACCTTGATGATCTTGGAAATGCTCGACGACGATTCGTTGATCTCCTCCATCGATTTGAGCATGGCGTTCATCTTGTCGTTGCCTTCATCGGCTGCTTTTTTGGCGCCTTCCGCCAGTTCCGTCGATGTGTTGGCGTTCGCGGCGTTCTGCCGGATCTGCTCAGCAATCTGGGAAATGGAAGAAAGAAGCTGTTCGATAGAGCTGGCCTGCTCGGTGGCCCCCGAGGAAATCTCCTGATTCCCGTCGGACACCTGGCGCGACCCCGCCGCCACCTGTTCCGCCGCTGTATTGATCTCGGTCAGCACCTTGTTGAAGGACTCAATAATGGCATTGATGGAATTCTTCAGCTCGGCAAAATCCCCAAGGTATTCTGAATTGATGCCAATGGCCAGGTTTCCCGCGGAGACCTCGCTGAGCGTTTGCGATATTTCTCCGATATACCTTTTTATGGTATTGACACTGACATGCAGGTTCTCACTGATGCTGCTGAACAGCTCATGGATGCTTTGCGTATCCTCGTCGGCCTCGGCCACCGTCATGTCGCAGTGCAGCTCGCCTTTGGCAAGCCGACCAAGGTTGACGACCAGTTTTTCCACCTGCTCCGCCTGATACTTCTCCTGCTTCTCGGATACGGCGCGCGCGTGCGCCACCGTCTTGAACGCCTGCCGGACATCCTCATCCAGCACGCGCGTCACCTGCCCCACCTCGTCCATGGATTTTACGGATACCGCCGCATCCAGATCACCCTCTGCCAGGCTCTTGGCAAACTGTGCCGTTGCTTTAAGCGGCTTGGTCACAACCAGGCGGCTGGTGATGATCAGGCAAAGCATGGATACCACCAGTATGCCGATAAGCACCAATGACAAAATCAGCGTCATCTGCCGTGAGGCCGCCATGATCTCATCCGTTTCCACCGTCAGGCACACTGACCAGGGCGTGTTTGTGGACCCAAGGTAAATGGGCTTGAAAACGGACCTGCTCTCTGCCCCGCTCAGTATGGATATGTCTCCCTGTGTGACGAGCTCTTTGCCGCTCATCACCGCTGCCAGCACCCTATCCGCGTCGTTGATACCCGTCTCCGCCACACTACGGCCCAGCCACGCGTCATCAGGATAGGTGACCAAAGTGCCTGTATTGGACAGCAAGAACATATAAGCGCTATTCAAGTTTCCGGTGTCGTAATCCATTTTCTGCAAGTCATCCAGGGCAATATCCACGCCCGTTACCCCGACCACAGCTCCGGCAGCGTTTTTAACCGGAACAGATATCGTCGTCAGCAGCACCATTTCGCCGGCGATTTCATAAGAATAGGGATCAAGAACCACCTCCTGGCCGGAATCCCGCGCCAGCAGGTAATAATCTCCGTCACCGGGTGTTTCATAATCCACCAGTCCGCTGAGCATGATCTGCCCGTCCGTCCGGCTCCAGTACGGAATAAAACGGCCGGTCTCATCCGACCCCTCGGTCCCGCTGAATTGTGAATCCAACCCGTCCAGCGCTCCGGGCTCCCAGCAGGTCCAAATCCCCAGTATACGGTTGTCCGCTTTGAGCGCATTCATCATTATATTGTTGAAAAAATCGCGTCTGTCTTTTTGGGCGATATCCTCAAAGCCCTGCATGCTGCGCGCCAGCGTGCGCGCCATGTTAAGCGACGCCTCAAGCTCCAGGCTGATATCAGACGCGTTTCCCTGAGCCAGCGCATCCATCTGTATCGCCGCATTCGTCTGCGTGGATTCCGTCGTCAATATGATGACAGCGGCAAACGAGCCCGCCATCAGTAGCGTCAGTATTGACAAGCTGATGGCCACAAGCTTTGTGCCTACGGACATGTTCTTAAACCGAAATTTCTTCTCCATTTTCATCTCCCATTATGAATAACCATGTATCCAAAATACACTGTCCCCAATTGTCAGCCCGAACTGACGGAACGATTGAACCCACGCCTTATCAGGTTTCTTCTCCCTCATCGTCCGCGTCCCGGCTGTCGTCAAACAGCTTCTTGCAATCCAGCAACAGGATCACGTCGCTGGCAATCTTGCCGATTCCCTGGATGTACCTGTTCTTGATACCTGTTTTATGGTTGGGCGGCGGAACCACATTGTCATCATCTATGGTGAGCACTTCCGATACCTTGTCCACAATCAGCCCCACGGTCATATGATCCGTATCCACCACTATAATGCATGTTCTGTCGTCATATTCAATCGGTTCTTTATTAAACTTGAGCCGCATGTCGATCACGGGAATGATCTTGCCGCGTAGGTTGATGATCCCCTTTATAAAACTTGATACTTCTGGTATTTTTGTGATGGGCTGCATGCCGATGATCTCGGTCACATACTCAATTTCTATGCCGTAAACCTCTTCGCCCAGATAAAAGGTAAGATACCGGCCGTGCTGCGTATCTTCCTGCTGTTCCATTAACGCCTCATCCGTCACTTTCATATCCCGCTCCTCTCAAGAATATATGATGCGCTCTGTGTGTGGTTGCCATATCAATGCGTATATAAACGCAATATCCCACATATAAACCCAAAATCACGTAAGTTGCGAGAGAAATATCACCTTTAATATGATCATTTCCTTCGAGATTCCTCACAATCCATTGTGTCACAGTCCATCTATAGTTTCTATTCGGTATCCGGGCAGACAAGCTTTAGCGGTTCCAGCATCAATAAAAGCGCAACAGTTTATAGATACCGCCCCCGTTACTCATCTTACATATCACGCATGAAATGAATCAAATCATTGGCCGATTGGGTTCGGCCGTTTGACCTTTGGAAAAAAAGTTTAAATATAACCCGCAGAACGAACGATATAGCTTATTGAGAATGTGCGCCGAATAGAAAAGGATACCGATATGTTTGATATCAACAACATGAACCAATCGCATCTGGACTTTTTTCAGGAGCTGGAGAATATTGGTGCAAGCCATGCAGCCACCGCGCTTTCAGTGATGATGGACCGGGAAATCGCCGTATGCGTTCCGCGCGCCCAGCTTTGTGATTACAATGAGATCACCACCATACTCAACGGTCCGGAAAACGTGGTCGCCGGGCTGCTTGTTGGCATTTCTGACGACATCGACGGGTTTATTCTGCTGGTTCTGGACTGGGCAGACGCCTATACGCTGACAAAGACCATGCTCGGAGAGCCCGCAGACATGCCTTTAGACGATGAGGCCGAGTTCTCTGACATGCAGATCTCAGCGCTCAAAGAAGTCGCCAACATACTGATCGGCTCATATATCACCGCGATATCCACGCTGACTGGCCTGCGCATTGATGCCTCCGTGCCTGAGCTTGTTATTGATATGGCTGGTGCCGTGATGAATCTGCTGGCCGCCGCTTACGGCGAATATGGTGACCATGTGCTGTTTCTGGAGACGAAGTTCGCCGATAAGGAACAGTGTATTTACGGCCATTTTTTTCTGATCCCAGACATCGATTCATATAAAACACTAATGGAGAAAATGGGAATTGTATAATGGCAACACACACCATCGGCATAGCAGAAAAAATTGTGTCCAGGTCACCGGATAAGCTGGTTACCTTGGGACTCGGCTCCTGTATCGGCCTGGCGCTGTATGATCCCGTCAATAAGATCGGCGGGCTGGTTCATATCATGCTGCCCTGTGCCCCTGCCGGTTCAAACGCGGGCAACAAATACAAATTCGCCGATACCGCGATTTTGGAAATGATACGGCTGGTCACACAGGCAGGTGCGGCGCGTCACCAACTGCGGGCCAAGCTTGCGGGCGGCGCCCATATGTTTAACAATGTGTACAGCACCGACATGATGGGTATAGGAAAAAGAAACATAGACATGTGCCTAAAGGTGCTCAAGGAGAACGCGATTCCCATTGCCAGTCAGGAGACCGGCGGAAGCAGCGGGCGCTCCATTGAATTTTGCTGTGAGACCAATCTGCTTCAGATTCGGACGGTTTCTCCGAAATCTGTGCGATTAATATGATTCATTTTGGTTTATTGATAACCGACACAAATACATGGCTATCTTTAGAGCAGCCTGTTTTGATCTTAAGGAGGTCATAGACAATGAAAAAAATACTGGTCGTGGATGACGCCGCTTTTATGCGCGTGTCAATCAAGAATATGCTGACCAAAAATGATTATGAAATCGTGGGCGAGGCGGAAAACGGCAAAATTGCCGTCCAAAAGTATCAGGAGCTAAACCCTGACATTGTCACGATGGACATTACCATGCCCGAAATGGACGGGCTGGCGAGCTTGAAGGAGATACTTTCCATCAACCCGGCGGCCAATGTGGTCATGGTCTCCGCCATGGGGCAGGAAAGCATGGTGCGCGAAGCCGTTCTTGCGGGTGCAAAAGGCTTTATTGTCAAGCCTTTCAAAGAAGACGTGATACTCTCTGCGCTGCATAGTCTGGGATGATTTCTGCAGCGGCACACCACAGGCAGCGGCCTGTTTATGGAAGGGGTTAATATGGCTAACGATTCAATACTGGACGTTTACTTGTTTGAGAATACGCAGCTGCTGGACAAACTGGAGTCTTTGCTGCTCGACTGCGAAAAAAACGCCGGCTTCTCCACCGAGGATATTGCCGATATATTCCGTATACTGCATACGGTAAAAGGCTCTTCTGCCATGATGAATTTTGACAGCGTCGCCAACCTGTCACACGCGCTCGAGGATCTGTTTGATTTTCTGCGCAGCCATGCGTCGCGCCGGGAGGATCATCAAAGAATCATAGACCTTGTTTTTACATCCTTGGATATCATCAAGGAAGAAATCTCAAAGATACAGAACAACGGCATGCCCGACGGTGATGTGACCGGTATCATCGCGCAGATCAAAGACTATCACCAAATACTCACAGGAAGGAAAGAAGCACCGCCGGCGCCCGCCGAAGCCCAGTCCGCTCCGCTAGTTGAGGCTGGCCAGGCGCTGACCGGAGACGAAAAAGGTTTTAAGGCGCACGTTTTCTTTCAAAAAGAGTGCAAGATGGAGAATATCCGCGCACTGGGTCTCGTCAAATCCATCGAACCGTTGTGCGCGGCTATTGTGACCAGCCCGAAAGACCTGCTCGAAGAACACAGCGACGATGAGATCATATCCGGCGGCCTTACCGTTTACATGCTGTCCCCCGAGCCCCAGGACACGCTGGTTAAAAAGATCCGCGAAACATTCTTCATTCATAAGTTTGACTTTGATGAGCTGGAGCCTGCGCAAACCGCGCAGATATTCGGCGTTAACAATGAGGCCAAAGCGGCTGAAGCGGCCGCCAGTACTGCCGCCGCCAGCACCGCCGCCGCCAAATCTTCAGACAGCGCGGGCGTTGCCAAGCAAAACTATATGAGCGTCAACTTGAGCAAGCTCGATATGCTGATGGATATCGTGGGCGAGATTGTGATCACGGAAGCCACCGTAACCAAGAACCCCAAGGTCTTAAGCCTGCATCTTGAGAGCTTTGAAAAGGCCTCCCGTCAGCTGCACAAGCTGACTGACGAGCTGCAGGACATTGTGATGTCTATCCGCATGATCCCCGTATCCGCCACATTCCACAAGATGGAGCGTATCGTACGGGATATGTCTAATAAATTCGGGAAAAAGGCCCGTCTGGAAATTGTGGGAGAGGACACCGAGCTGGATAAAAACGTGATCGACAATCTGTCCGACCCGCTGATGCATCTTATCCGAAACGCGATGGATCATGGCCTTGAACCCGCGGAGGAACGGGCTCGGCTGGGTAAGGATCCGATCGGGAAGATCGGGCTGGAAGCGCGCAATGCCGGCAGCGATGTGCTGATCACCATCCGTGACGATGGACGCGGGCTCAATAAGGAAGCCCTGATTGAGAAAGGCATTGCCAAAGGCCTTATCAAAAAACCAAAAGCGGAAGTGACTGATAAAGAGGCTTATTCGCTGATATTTGCGCCCGGATTCTCAACCAAGGAGAAGGTAACCGAATTTTCCGGCCGCGGCGTGGGCATGGATGTTGTGCTAAAAAATATAGAAAAAATCGGCGGCTCCGTATCTGTAGACAGCACGCCCGGACAGGGCATGTCGGTGCAGGTGCAGATACCATTAACCCTGGCCATTATTGACGGCATGCAGGTTTCTGTGGGGCAGTCGTCATATATCATTCCGCTTCTCTCTATCAGAGAATCGTTCAAGCCGAATGCGGCCGACTGCTTCTCCGATCCGGATGGACGGGAAATGATCTATATTCGCGGCAACTGTTACCCGATCATCCGTTTGCACCGCCTTTTTAACATTGAAACGGATATCACTGATTTCGAGAACGGCATTCTGGTGACCGTGGAAACGCAGTCGCAGGTCTATTGCTTGTTTGTCGACCAGCTGGTTGGCGAACAGAAAACGGTTGTCAAGCCGATACCGGCCTATATCACCAGATCGTTCAACTGCACCAAGTGCATCGCAGGCTGCACGATTCTGGGAGACGGAAGCATTAGCCTTATTCTGGATAACAACGGGTTGCTGCAGAAATAGTATTTTCAGGGTAAGTATATGAGATATGTATCCACCAAAAACCTAAAAGCCGGTGACAAACTCAGCACAGATCTTGTTTTGTCGAAAAAACATGTGCTGCTGCGCAGGGGACGCGCTTTGTCGAGCTCCATCATCGATAAGCTTGAAGTGCTCGGCTTTCAAGGCGTCTATGTGGATGATAAACTTTCGGAAGGCATCGTTATTTCCGATGTCATCAGCCCGGAGCTGAAAAACGTTGCCAAGACAGAGATAAAGGCACTCTTCTACAATGGCGAGAACAACCGGCACAAACACGTCAAAAAGCAGCTGCCCTCCATCAAAAGCATCGTGCACAATATCGTGGATGAAGTGGTGCACAACCGCGATATCATGGTCAATATCATCGATATCCGCGCTTATGACGACTATACATACAGCCATAGCTTAAACGTTGCGGTGCTGTCCGTCGTGATGGGAACGGTCCTCGGCCTTGGGAAGAAGCAGCTGCAGGACCTTGCGATGGGCGCGCTGCTGCACGACACCGGTAAAATGTTTATCAAAAAGGAGATACTCAACAAACCTGCCCGGCTCACGCCGGATGAGTTTGAGGAGATCAAAACGCACAGCGAGCGTGGCTACCGTTATCTTTGCGAGCAGCTTGAAATACCCGAAGAAGCAAGAATTGTCGCGTTGCAGCACCATGAGCAATACAGCGGCTGCGGCTATCCGAACGCGCTTTCCAAAGACAGCATTCATCTTTACGGGCGTATCGCCGGCGTGGCCGACGTGTACGACGCCCTCACGTCCGACAGACCGTATCGCCAAAGCATGCTGCCCTCCGATGCGATCGAATACATCATGAGCGGTTATAACACACTGTTCGA
>CAZNVX010000056.1:0-1999 GCA_964576225.1 uncultured Christensenellaceae bacterium | reverse complement strand
AGTATCGTCGAAGCGCTCACCAAAAAAATCGCCCCCTATCCGATGGGCACCTGTGTGCGTTTAAGCACCGGACAAACCGGCATTGTCGTCAAAAACTATCAGGATACCAGCTTAAGACCCCAGATTAAGCTGATTGTCGACGACGAACCCGTCGACGAATATATTGACCTGACTCACGATATGTCCGCTCTTAACATCACCATCAGCGAAATCATAAATAACTGACCCCAAATCACACCTTTTTATGTTGCCTTACCGGGTTTTATATACCCGGCTTTTGATGTCTTGCGTTTTTCATTCCCGCATGGCTTATGGTAAAAATACCGTTTGATTTTAAACATTCCCTGTTGATTTTTCCGAAAAAGCGAATATACTATCTATAGAACTTGTGTTCTTTTAGGAGCCCGGAACAATGAAACAGCGTGTGATTCTGCATTCTGATATGAACAACTTTTATGCCAGCGTGGAGTGCGTGCACCGCCCCGAAATACGCGGCCTGCCCGTGGCGGTGGGCGGCGACGAGGAGCTGCGGCATGGCATCGTGCTGGCCAAAAACTATCTTGCCAAGGCCGCGGGTATCCGCACGGGCGAGGCGCTCTGGCAGGCGCGCCAGAAATGCCCCGGCCTGGTGGTGCTGCCGCCCAACTACCCGCTTTATCTGCGGTATGCCAAATTTGCCCGTCAGATCTACGCGGATTACACCGCCCAGATCGAACCTTTCGGCCTGGACGAAGCGTGGCTGGACGTGAGCGGCGAGGACGGCGAGCGGGTCGCCAATGAGATCCGCGCACGCATTAAGGCCGAACTGGGCGTCACCGCGTCGGTGGGCGTCAGCTACAACAAGATATTCGCCAAGCTGGGGTCGGACATCAAAAAACCGGATGCCACAACGGTGATCAGCCGGGATAATTACAAGGCGGTGGCATGGCCGCTGCCGGTAGAAGATTTGCTCTATGTGGGGCGCGCCACCAGGCAAAAGCTGCAAAGAATCGGCGTCTTCACCATCGGAGAGCTGGCCGCCACACCCGCGCCGCTGCTGCACAGCCTGTTCGGCAAGGTAGGCGACGTGCTGCACACCTTCTCGAACGGGCTGGATGAATCGCCCGTGATGCATGCGGACGAGGAATCGCTGATCAAGTCCATCGGCAATTCCACCACCACCCCGCGTGATCTGGTCTGCGATGAGGATATCAAGGTCACGTTCTACGTGCTGTGTGAAAGCGTATGCGCCCGCATGCGTGAGCACGGCTTTTTATGCCGGACCGTGGCCATCTCCGTGCGGGACAACACACTGCTGCGCTTCGAGCGTCAGACCAAGCTGGCAAGGCCCTCCTGCATATCCGGCGAGATCGCCGCGGCAGCCATGCAGCTGTTCCGTCAGCATTACGGTTGGCCAAGGCCGGTGCGCAGCATCGGCGTACGCTGCACCGATCTTGTCTGCTCAGGCGCGCCCATCCAGCTCTCTCTGTTTGGCGACGAGACCCGCCGCGAGAAGCAGGAGGCGATCGACCGGGCCGTAGACGACCTGCGCCGCCGTTTCGGGCATTTTGTAATCCAGCGCGCCTCGGTGCTGGCCGACAGACCGCTCGGCGGCATCAACCCCAAGGGTGACCATATCATTCATCCCGCGGGATTTTTTAAGGATGGTATGATACAATGAAGGAGACGCGTTATCAAAGCGAAAACAAGGTCTATGTAAAGGTGCAGGCGCTTTTCTACCCGGATGGGCGGCTATACCCGGTGGCGTTCTGGTGGGAAAACGAGCGCCGTTACAGCATCGATAAAGTGCTTGACGTCTGCCGCGCCGCCAGCCTGAAGGCCGGGGGCATCGGGTTGCGTTATACCTGTATGATACACGGCCGGCAAACCTGTCTGTATTACGAGGAAGACCGGTGGTTCATGGAACGAAAGGGGCCAAAAACATGTGCGGACGATATTTGATCACAATGGAAGACGAGATACTCGAAATGCGCGAAATACTGGACCAAATAAACGAGCG
>CAZNVX010000055.1:1105-10612 GCA_964576225.1 uncultured Christensenellaceae bacterium | reverse complement strand
GGAATCGATTTGGGAACAACAAATTCTTGCGTGGCCGTGATGGAAGGCGGCGAACCAACCGTCATCGTCAACGCGGAGGGCAGTCGGACCACGCCGTCGGTGGTCGCGTTTTCCAATACCGGTGAGAGAATGGTGGGCATGGTCGCGAAGAACCAGGCGATCACCAATCCGGACAGAACGATCAGCTCAATAAAGAGAGATATGGGCACAGACAGGAAGGTTCATATAGACGGGAAGAATTACTCGCCGCAGGAAATTTCGGCAATGGTGCTGCAGAAGCTCAAAAGCGATGCGGAAGCGTATCTTGGCGAGACAGTAACCGACGCGGTTATCACGGTGCCGGCATACTTCACGGACAGCCAGCGGCAGGCCACCAAGGATGCCGGACGTATTGCCGGTCTGAATGTTCAGCGTATTATCAATGAGCCCACGGCAGCATCGCTCGCATATGGCATTGACAAAGAGCATGAGCAGAAGATTCTGGTGTTCGACCTTGGCGGGGGTACGTTCGACGTGTCGATACTGGAGATCGGCGACGGCGTGTTCGAGGTGCTGGCCACCAACGGCAACAACAGGCTGGGCGGTGACGATTTTGATCAGAAGGTGATGGATCACATCGTTGCGGAGTTCAAGAAATCCAACGGCATAGATTTGTCCAAGGACAAATTTGCCATACAGCGTATCAAGGAAGCCGCGGAGAAGGCCAAGGTGGAGCTTTCAGGCGTCCTTCAGGCCAGCATCAATCTGCCGTTTATCACGGCGGATGCGTCCGGGCCGAAGCATCTTGATATGACGCTGAGCCGCGCCAAGTTCAACGAACTGACGGCTGATCTGGTGGAGATGACGGCCGTACCCACGCGCAAAGCGCTCGACGATGCAGGCATTAAGGTGTCCGAGCTTTCCAAGGTCATTCTGGTTGGCGGCTCCACGCGCATTCCGGCGGTGCAGGATAAGGTTAAAGAAATCACCGGAAAGGATCCGTTCAAGGGCATCAATCCGGACGAATGCGTGGCGATCGGCGCAGCCATTCAAGCCGGCGTCATCGGCGGCGAGGTTAATGATATCGTGCTGCTTGATGTCACGCCGCTGTCTCTGGGCATCGAAACGCTGGGCGGCGTGTCCACCAAGTTGATCGAACGCAACACGACGATACCGACCAAAAAAAGCCAGGTGTTCTCGACCGCGGCCGACGGACAGACCAGCGTGGAGATCCATGTGCTGCAGGGCGAGCGCGAGATGGCGGCGCACAACAAAACGCTCGGGCGTTTTAACCTGACGGGTATTCCTCCGGCGCCGCGCGGTGTGCCGCAGATCGAGGTGTCGTTTGATATCGACGCCAACGGCATCGTTCATGTGTCAGCCAAAGATCTGGGTACAGGCAACGAACAAAAGGTCACAATCACGGCTTCGACAAACATGTCCAAGGAGGATATCGACAAGGCAGTTAAGGATGCTGAGAAGTTTGCCGCTGAAGATAAAAAGGAAAAAGAAAAGGTCGAGATACGAAACAACGCTGACACACTGGTCTTTCAGACGGAAAAAACGCTTAAAGACCTCGGCGATAAGGTCAGCAGTGAGGATAAGGGGCGAATAGATGCAGAAATATCCAATGTGAAAAGCGCGCTGTCGGGCACCGATACAGACGCCATCAAAGCGTCGGCTGACCGGCTTTCGCAGGTGTCTTACGACGTGTTCGGCAAGGTGTATCAGCAGGCCAACGCACAGGGTGCAGCAGGTGCCGGCGGTGCGTACGGTGAGCCCCAGGGCGGTGCGCAGAGCGGGCCAGCCCAGGATGACAACGTCGTTGACGCGGACTACGAAGTGGTTGACGACGACAAAAAAGACAAATAAACATATACTGTATTAAATCATTCAGACGCACGAAAGCCAGAGCGGCCAAACCGCTTTGGCTTTTCGGGTGTAAATCAATTGTTTTAGGCGGTGCGAGAGTTTGGCAGCGAAGAGAGACTACTATGAGGTTCTGGGCGTCGGCAAAGATGCCGGAAACGACGAGATCAAAAAGGCTTACAGAAAGCTGGCTAAGCAGTATCATCCCGATGTGAATACAGACAACAAGGATGAAGCTGCGGAGAGGTTTAAGGAAGCCAGCGAAGCTTATGAGGTCTTAAGCGATCAGCGCAAGCGCGGGCAATATGACACGTTTGGCCATGCGGCTTTCGAAGGCAGTTCCCGCGGTGGCTTCGATGATTTTATGGGCGGGTTCGGCGGTTTTGGCGATATATTTGATTCCTTTTTCGGGGGCGGAAGGGCGTCGCGCCGGAACGGACCGGTGCATGGCGCCGACCTGAGAATGGAATTGCGCATCACGTTTGAGGAAGCAGCCTTTGGAACGTCACGCGAGGTGCAGATCAACAAAGACGTTGCATGTGAGGCGTGCGGGGGAAGAGGCGCCAAAGCGGGAACGCAGCCTCTGACATGCAGTACATGCGGCGGAGCCGGACAGATCCGTCAACAGCACAGCACGGCTTTCGGCAGCTTTGTCAATGTGGCGGATTGTCCGGACTGCGGCGGACGCGGCACCATCATCAAAGAACCGTGCCCGGACTGCGGGGGGCGCGGTATACTCACAAAGCCAAGGACAATCAAGATCAGCATTCCGGCCGGTATTGATAACGGCCAGGTGATCACGCTGCGCGGTGAAGGTGCCGCGGGGCAGCGCGGCGGCGAGCCGGGTGATCTGCAGGTGTTTATTGCGGTGCAGGCCCATCAGTTCTTTAAGCGGGAGGGGTTTGATCTGTATCTGGAGATGCCCGTTTCGTTTGTGGATGCGGCGCTGGGCGCCGACATGACAGTCCCGACACTGGATGGGAAGGCAAAGCTTAAGATGCCCGATGGCACACAGACCGGCACCGTATTCCGCCTGAAGGACAAGGGAATCCAGCATCTGCGCTCATCCCGGAAAGGCAGCCTTTACGTCGTTGTAAAGGTTGAAGTTCCCGTCAAATTAAACGATAAACAAAAAACGTTGCTGCGGGAGTTTGAAAAAGCCGGAAAGCTCAAGGGAAAGAGCTTTTTCGACAGGGTGAAAGGCCTATGAACTGGAAGCGGTTGTCTGTAGACACAACAGAGGAAAAATCAGATCTGGTGGCATCAATAATGATGGATGCAGGTGCAAACGGCGTTGAGATGATTGGCGGCAGCGTGCCTGATACGCTCGGTGACGAATACGCGCCGGACGAAGCCGCCGCCGACACGGTTCGTGTGACCGCGTATTTCGGCGAGACCGGGTTTGATGCTTTGCTTGAAGAGATTAAAACGCGCCTTGGAGAGGCGTTTTCGGAGCCAGGGTTATTTTCATCTGACTTTGATATTGACACAGTGGCCGATACCGACTGGAATGAAAACTTCAGGAAGAGTTTTAAAGCCTTTCGCGCTGCCGGGCGCATCATCGTTAAACCCACATGGGAAGATATTGCGGCGGAGCCGGGCGATATCATACTGGAAATTGACCCCGGCATGGCATTTGGGACGGGCGATCACGAATCCACGCGGTTGTGCCTTGAGCTGCTGCAGAAATACATGAAGCCTGGAGCGCATGTGCTGGATGTCGGCTGCGGTTCCGGCATACTCGGCATTGCGGCCATGAAGCTGGGCGCCGGATACGCTCAAGGATTGGATCAAGACCCTGTGAGCGTCAGCGTTGCAATGGAAAATGCGCTCAACAACGGCGTGGCGATGGATGTGCGCCAGTCGGATCTGCTGCAGAACGCCGCCGGAGGGCCATACAGCATCGTGATTGCCAACATTGTGGCTGACATACTGATCCGCCTCAACCGCGACGCTGCCGCATATCTGGCGCCGGGGGGGACGTATATACTGGGCGGCATTATTGAAGAGAGGCTTGACGATATTCGCGCTTCACTTGTTCTGAATGGGTTTGATCTAATAGAAACGCTGGCCATGGCAGATTGGCGTGCCATTGCGGCGAGGAAAAGCTGATGGCGCGGTTTTTTGCGGACAGTCGCGATATCAAGGGGGACAGGCTGACGATTACCGGCGACGAGGCCAGGCATATAAAGAACGTGCTCCGCATGCAGCCGGGTGACGGGCTCACGGTGTTTGACGGTTCGGGTATGGACTTCGAATGCCGGATTACCGCACTGGGCAGCGTGGTCGAAGCGGACATTATATCCCGTCGCGCTAATGAAGCGGAAGCGGATATCGCCGTTACGCTGTATCAGGCATATCCGAAATCGGCCAAGATGGAAGACATCGTACAGAAAGCTGTCGAGCTGGGAGTGTGCGGAATAGTGCCGTTTATCTCGTCAAGGTGTGTGAAAAGACCGGAGGATGCCTCAAGGCTCAGACGCGTGGCGCTTTCCGCCGTCAAACAGTGCGGCCGCAGCGTCATACCTTATGTGACGGACATACTTGGGTTTGAAGACGCCCTGATAAAGATGAAGACCCATGATATGCTGATCGTCTGTTGGGAAGAGGAGCGGCAAACGCCGCTGAAACATGCTTTAATTGGCGGCGCACAAAACATTGGGGTGGTCATCGGTTCTGAAGGCGGCTTTGAGGCGGGTGAGGTGAGCCGGATGGCTCAAATCGGAGGGGTTCCGGTCACGCTTGGGCGGCGCATCCTGCGCACTGAAACAGCGGGCATGGCGGTTTTGTCGGCCGTATTTTTTGACAAGGGGCAGATGCAGTATTGAAGCGGGTTGCTTTCTATACGCTTGGCTGTAAGGTCAACGCTTATGATTCCTCCTATATGCAGGCGCTTTTTGAACAGAAAGGGTATAATACTGTTGATTTCGGGCAGAATGCCGATATTGTGGTGATCAACACCTGCACCGTAACGGCTGTGGCTGACAAAAAATCCCGCGCGGCCATCCGTCGCGCATCGCGTTCCGGTAAAGTGATCGTAGCCGGATGTCTGGCACAGAAATCAGCTGAAAAATTACTTGAAATGGATGGCGTGTCCGCGGTTATCGGAACCGATGACCGGTCGCGCATTGTGGAGGTGGCTGAGCAGCTGCTGGCGGGCAGGGGGCATATTGACGCGACGCACTCCCTCTCGGGCTGCGGGTATGAGCCCATGCGCATCAGCGCGTCAGCAGAAAAAACACGCGGGATTATAAAAATACAGGAAGGCTGCGATTGCTATTGCAGTTATTGCATCATTCCTTTTGTGCGGGGAAGATCCCGCTCACGCCCCTACGCGGACATACTTGCCGAAGCGAAAGCTCTGGCAGAGCATGGCGTCAGAGAATTGGTGCTGACAGGCATTCATATCGCGTCCTATCAAGATGCGGGGCGCGGGCTCGGAGATGTTATCGCCGGTCTTGATACCATCGGGCCGCGCATCCGCTTGGGCTCCATTGAACCGGGTGTGCTCGATGATACATTTGTCCGGGCGGCATCGTTATCGACAAAGCTGTGCCCGCATTTTCATCTGTCGCTTCAGAGCGGGTCGGCCACGGTGCTGCAGCGTATGAACCGGCCGTACACACCGGATGAATACCTTGATTTTGTCACGATGCTGCGGGAATGCTTTGAAGAACCCGCGGTGACGACGGATGTCATTTGCGGCTTCCCCGGGGAAACAGAGGACGAGCATGCTGAAACCATGGCGTTTGTCGAAAAGGTTGGCTTCTCCCGCCTGCATGTGTTCCCCTTTTCCGCCAGAGAGGGAACAAAAGCGTATGAGATAGTCCCCAAAGTGCCCAAAGCTGTTGCCCGGCAACGCGCCCATGCGCTCGCTGTATTGGGTGAAGGTCTCGAAAAGCGCTATATTCACAGGCTGCTGGGTCGGTATGCGCAGGTGTTGTTTGAAGACGAATCGCAGCAGTTCGACGGGTGCCGCGAAGGCTATTCCGAACGTTATGTGCGTGTGGCGGCCTGTGCGGAAAAAAATGAGATAAGAGAGGTTAGGCTGACGGATGTTCGCGGGCTGACCGCATTTGGAGAATAAGGAGGGATATTTATGAATGACTGCCTGTTTTGCAGGATTATTGAGGGGCAAATCCCCTCGGCCAAGGTGTATGAGGATGAACACGTTCTGGCTTTTGAGGACATCGACAAAAAGGCACCGGTTCATATACTGGTGATACCCAAAAAGCATGTGGCATCCATCGCAGCTTTGGGTGAGCACGACTATGATATTGTGGCGAACATCATGCGCGTAATCCAAAAGCTGGCTGTGGAGTATAAACTGGAAAAAGGCTTCCGTATCGTGGCCAATACAGGACGCGACGGCGGTCAGTCGGTTGACCATTTGCACTTTCATCTGCTTGCCGGCCGCCCGATGACCTGGCCGCCCGGCTGATCGGGCCGCCTTCGGCAGCGGCTGGGGCGCCGGAACTCTGTGAGAAGATGCGCGAAGGCATTGTTCATACAAATGTTAACATTAATCATTGTGTGATATAGTATAATGAATGACAGCAAACACAACGGAGGAATAACGTGAAGATCAGAAAAGCTGTGATACCGGCCGCGGGTTTGGGAACCCGGTTTTTGCCGGCCACTAAAGCCCAGCCCAAAGAAATGCTTCCCATCGTCGATAAACCCACCATCCAGTATATTGTGGAGGAAGCGATTACGGCTGGCATAGAAAGCATTCTTATCATCACAGGACGTGGTAAGCGCAACATCGAGGATCACTTTGACAAATCCTATGAACTGGAATCCGAGTTGAAACGGAAGGGCAACACATCGCTGCTGAATATGGTTGAGGATATTTCTCATCTTGTTGATGTGTTTTATGTGCGGCAGAAGGAGGCAAAAGGTTTGGGACAAGCCATTGGATGCGCTCAGGCCTTTGTTGGCAATGAACCCTTTGCCGTGCTGCTTGGAGACGATATTGTTGACGCTCAGGTTCCCGCTATCGGTCAGCTGATGCAGGTTTATGAAGCGTGCGGCAGCTCTGTGATCGGCGTGCAGCGCGTGCAGGAGAGCGAGGTTCATAAATACGGAATCATCAACCCGGCGGACGGCGAAAATGGCGGGCGGCTGCATAGAACTGCCGGCCTCGTGGAGAAACCGTCAAGAGAGGACGCGCCGTCCAACCTGGCCATTCTGGGGCGGTATATTATCACTCCGGAGATATTCCGTATTCTCGAGAAACAGCAGCCTGGAAAGAATGGCGAAATACAGCTGACAGATGCGCTGAACACCTTGGGCGGCATGCAGGATATTTATGCCTTTGAGTTCGAAGGCAAGCGATACGACGTGGGCGACAAGTTGGGTTTTCTGAAAGCCACCGTCGAATTCGCACTGCGCCGGGATGATTTAAAGGACAGCTTTTCGGATTATCTGAAGGAAATCGTGAAAGAGGGCAGTTATGAGTGAGATAAGGGATATCCGTCTTTCTGCGGAGGGTGAGCGGAAGATTAAATGGGTACAAAAGCACATGCCCGTGTTGTCCGCGTTGCACCGCATATTTGAAGAGGAACAGCCCTTTGCGGGGCTTCGCGTATCGGTATCCATTCATCTTGAAGCCAAGACGGCGTATCTTTGCCGTGTGCTTCAGGCAGGCGGCGCGCGGATGTCAGTGACCGGCTCCAACCCGCTTTCGACCAAAGATGATATTGCTGCGGCTCTGGCCCAGGGCGGTATGGACGTCTTTGCTTGGCATGCAGCGACAGCCGATGAGTACGACCGCCATATTTCTATGGCGCTTGAACACGGCCCGAATCTGGTGCTTGATGATGGCGCTGATCTGTCCGAAGCGCTGCACACGCGAGATGCCGACAAGCTGCCCGATGTGATTGGGGCAAGCGAGGAGACCACCACAGGGCTGATGCGCCTTCGGGCGCGAGAAAAAGCCGGCACGCTGCAGTTCCCGGTAATCGCTGTTAATGACGCGGATGCCAAGCATCTGTTTGATAACCGATACGGCACAGGGCAGTCTGTGTGGGACGGTATTATGCGCACCACCAATCTGCTCATTGCAGGTAAAACAGCAGTGGTTTCCGGATACGGGTGGTGCGGCAAGGGGGTGGCAATGCGGGCCAAAGGCCTTGGCGCACGCGTTGTGGTTACCGAGACGGATCCGGTTCGCGCGCTGGAAGCTGTGATGGATGGTTTTGATGTGATGACGATGGATGAAGCGGCGCCGAAGGGCGATATATTCGTCACGGTGACGGGCTGCAACAGCGTCATCGCGCCGCATCATTTTGAGTTGATGAAGGATGGAGCGATTCTCTCCAACGCCGGTCATTTCAATGTGGAGATCGATACCGGGCAGCTCGACAGGATTGCTGATAAAAGCTATGTGGCCAGAGAAAATATCACAGCGTATGAGATAGGCAGCAAAACGCTTTATCTGCTCGCCGCGGGCCGGCTGGTCAACCTGGCAGCCGCAGACGGGCACCCCGCCGAAATCATGGACTTAAGCTTTGCCATACAAGCGTTGTCGCTTAAGTATTTATCCGCCCAACACGGTAAGCTGGATAACCGTGTTTACAGTGTCCCGCAGGCGTTCAGCAGGCAGGTGGCTTTGCTCAAGCTCAGCGAAATGGGCATCACCATTGATTCATTGACGAACGCGCAGAAAGAATATATGTTTGGAGTCATTCCATGATCACAGTCATCAAAAACGGCTTTCTGATTACAGCAGACAGCAACGATACCTGCACGGAAGGATGTGTGGTCGTACAGGGGGACAGCATTGCTTATGCAGGCCCGCAAGCCCATGCGCCCAAAGTAAACGCCGACCGGACGATTGATGCGCGCGGCGGCATCATTTCACCCGGTTTCATCAATACCCATACACACGTGCCAATGACCATGATGCGCGGCTATGCGGATGACATGGCGCTGATGGACTGGCTGAAAAACCGTATATGGCCGGCTGAAGAACGTTTGACAAAGGACGCTGTATATTGGGGCAGTATGCTCGCTATGAGTGAATTCGCATCCTCGGGCGTCACATGTTTTTCGGATATGTATAATTACACTCATCAGGTGGCGGCGGCGGCTCATGACGCCGGGCTGCGGGCATGCATTGCTTCAGCGGTGCTGGATATTGACGGCGGCGGCGACGCGCGGCTCAAAGAAGCCGAAGAGCTTTTTGATAGGGTAAAAAGCTTTAAACGCGTCAGTGCAGCGATTGGGCCGCATGCCGAATACACGGTGAGCCCGGCTATGATGAAAAAAGTGCGGGACACGGCCGAGCGGTTGAATGCACGCATCCACGTGCACGTGTCCGAAACAAAAGGGGAGCATGAGGACAGCCTTGGCCGGCACGGTAAGACGCCCATCGGGCTGTTTGCAAGCCTTGGCGTTTTGGATATTCCTGTTATGGCAGCGCATTGCGTATGGGTCAGTGACGATGATATTGAGCTGATGGCCCGTTTTGGCGTCAGCGTGTTATCATGCCCGGGCAGCAATTTGAAGCTGGGCAGCGGGGTGGCGCGTGTGGCGCGAATGTTGGAAAAAGGCGTGAATGTCAGCTGCGGGACCGATAGCGCGGCCAGCAACAACAATTTATCGATGATGGAGGAAATGACGCTGACAGCGCTGCTGCAAAAGGGCGTGAACCAT
>CAZNVX010000055.1:0-1095 GCA_964576225.1 uncultured Christensenellaceae bacterium | reverse complement strand
ATAATCCTTCGCTGATACCCGCCAGAAGCGCTATCCGCATTGCCACCATCAACGGTGCGAAGGCGCTGGGGATATCCCATATAACGGGCAGCCTTGAGGCCGGCAAACAGGCCGATCTGATCATTATTGATACAAGTGGGGTGCGCTATTGCCCGCGGGAAAATCTGCTCAACCATTTGGTATACAGCGGCAGCGACGCGGATGTTGTGTTGACAATGGTGGGCGGTGATATTGTTTACGAAAACGGGCAGGTCATGTTCGGGGACATCGAGGAAATAAAAGCAAAGGCGGCGCAGTATGCGGCGGAACTCTTTGCATGACAAGGAATAAAGTCACAATGAAAACAACGGCCCTGTTTATGGCAATTGTATTGCTGATTTTAATATTTGCAGCCTGTATGCCAGACGCAGGCGATAAAGCACCATTAGCAGGGGGCGTATCTGCGCCTGCTGACAATGTTAATTTAAAGAGCATCGATATCACCACAAAAGACGGACAGACAGCGATTACATTTACGCTGCTAAGCGGCAGCCGCAACGCCGGTTACGCTGAATCAAAACTGACGCAGCTGCCCGCTTATCAAGTGGATATGCTGCCGCAGCCGCACCGGCTGAGAGTCCGGCTTGACGATATCAGTTTTTGGGATTATGAGCCGAAATCCTCGTGGGATTTGACGGGATTGGCCGCAGGTTTGTTTCGTGAAGTGCCTGCGCACGACAACTCGCTGATTATTTATGTCCAGCTCACTCAGGAGGCTGAATTCTCGGTGGAGGAAGCGGAAGGAAGTCTGATTATCCGGCTGATGCCGGGTATCAAAAGCAGCGGTATATCGTATTATTGCATATCCAACGCTTTCTACGAGTATCAGGAAGGAACCTGGCCGGCTGAAATAGACATGGCGCCCGTGCTTTGTTCGGATAAACAAAACCGGCTGCTGATTTCAAAGCCTTTTCCCACGGAGTTTGCCGCTGAAGAATTCATGACGTCCGCGTCTGAAGTATTGAAGCAGTCTATGCCGGAAAAATCTATTTCCGTGATTCAGCTGGCTGCGGGGTCACTGCCCGACTATGCGTCGGACATAGATTATTCAATCGC
>CAZNVX010000054.1:0-10618 GCA_964576225.1 uncultured Christensenellaceae bacterium | reverse complement strand
GATTCTGCTCAACCTTGTCAAAAACCACCGCGCCGATGCCGGCATCCTCAAGCAGCGCGACCACTTTATTTATAAGCGCCGTTTTCTCACGCCGCTTGCTTTTTCCCGTGATCACCAGCGCCTTGGTGCCCAGTCCTTTCGCCTTTTCTGACAGCTTATTGATAGCCCCGGCGCCAAACACAATGCGCTCGGGAACTGTAAATTCGAATGCTTTCATATATGTCCCTTTCATTATCTAAATTTAAGTGCTCTGCCTCTCGATGATTTCAGCGTTTACCAGTATTTTAAGTATCGACTTGTCACCCGTCTGAATTTTTTCGATAAGGCGTTTGGCCGCGATAGAGCCGATCTCTTCCTTATAGATGGCCATGGTGGACAGCGTCGGCTCGATCATCGTACAGAAGGGTATATCATCGACCCCCATCACGGCTATATCCTCGGGTATGCGGTAACCCGCTTCTTTGATGGCTTTCATCGCCCCCACCGCAATGGTATCGTTGTCGGAAAACACCGCCGGCGGCAGTTTGGGGTTGCTCTCCAGCGCTTTTTTCATGTCGGCATAAGAGCCCTCCAGTGTGGAGTCCAGCACAAACGTATAAGACGGATTGTAATCCAGCCCCAGCCGCTGCAGCGCTTTCTTATAGCCCTCGCGCCGTCCCAGAAAATTATTGACTTTAAAACCGCTGCGAAAATGCCCGATTTCATTGAACCCTTTTTCATAAAGGTATTTAACAGCGCGAAACGCAATATCAATATTGTTCATGGTGACGCAGTCATATTCGGCGAATTCCATATAACTGTCCACAATCACCACCGGCACATTGATGTCGCTGAGCATCACGAGGTCGTCGTTGGTCAATTCCGTACCAAGCAGCAGTATGCCGCGCCGCGGATCATTCCTCACCATTTCCATTATGGATTCTTTGTTCTCCATATTCAGCGTGGTGATGAGCACGTCGTAATTCTGCTCATGCGCGCCATTGGCGATGCCGTCCGTCACGGCACTGATAAAGCCGTGATCGTCCACCACCTTTCCATATTTAGAATATTTGAGAAACCGTATAGACTTGCCTTTGCCTGTCTGCGGCTTCGTCGTCGCGCCGGATTGCTTTAAATAGGAAAGAATCCGCTGGCGCGTCTCTTCATTGACGCCTGTTTTGTTGTTGACCACTAACGATACTGTTGATGGCGATACACCCAGCTTCTGGGCAATATCCTTATACTTGATTCGCATGCTGCACCGCGCTTCTTATAAATTTTCCGTCAATACTATTATAGCGGTTTTTAAACCCGTTTCAATTAGTTTAATAAAATTTTTATAAATATTATTTGAACAACTTTTTAAAGTTTTCGTTAAACGGCGGATACACAATACCCTTCTCCGTAACGATGGCCGTCAAGTTCTCTGCCGGCGTTACATCAAACGCCGGATTGTAGGTTTTGATGCCTTCCGGCGCCGTCCTTTTGCCGAACGTGCAGGTGATCTCACTGCTGTCCCGCTCTTCAATCGGTATATCCTTGCCCGTCGGGCAGTTCATATCGATGGTGGGCGTGGGCGCGGCGATATACATGGGTATGCCAAAATGCCTGGCAAGTATCGAAACGCTGAAAGTGCCGATCTTGTTGGCCGTATCGCCATTGGCTGCCACACGGTCGCACCCCACGATAATGGCGTCGATCTTTCCTTGAGACATCACAAGCGCCGCCATGTTGTCACAGATCAGCGTCACATCCAGGCCGGATTCAAACAGCTCATATGCTGTGAGTGTGGAGCCCTGCAGCCGCGGCCGCGTCTCGTCGGCGTAAATCTTGAGCCTGATACCGCGCTCCTGTGCCAGATAAAACGGCGATAACGCCGTGCCGTACCGTGACGTCGCCAGCTTGCCTGCGTTGCAGTGTGTCAGCACGCCATCACCATCCTTGAGCAGACTCAAAAGATTTTCGCCGATGCGGCGGTTGATATCCTCATCCTCCAAATGAATGGCGATCGCTTCTTGCTCTATTGCTTGCCTGATGTTCGCGACGGGCAGGTCTTTTAGCGCCGCCGCCTTGGCCACCATCCGATCAATCGCCCAAAAAAGGTTTACCGCCGTGGGGCGTGACGAAGCCAGATACTCGGCATCCTTTTTATATTGCGCAAAAAACACGTCATGGTTATCGTCAGGCGCGAGATTGGCAGATATCGCCATGCCATACGCCGCCGTTACGCCGATCGCAGGAGCACCGCGCACAATCATGGTCTGGATGGCGGTCCACACACCTTCCACCGTGTCATATTCCCTGTATACCGTCTGGGTAGGCAACAGTGTCTGATCAATCAGCGACAATTTTTTATTCTCCCACTTGAGCGTATAGAATTCTGACATGCTAGTCTCCTTTCTCCTGCGTTTTTGCCTTGACGATCGCCACCAGGTCGTCGATACCCTGCAGCTTCTTCCGGTTTAAGATGGCGGCTTCGCCGATGGACAGTGCCAGCAGCTGCGCGGCAGCACGCCGCTTCTCATCCGCAATGGACTGAACATCGGCCACATGGGCAAACCCCAGTATACGCCGGTTAATCTTACAACCGGCGTACCCGATGGTATCCTCAAATATCTCGCGCATCACCGCTTCCTTGAAGCCCTTGACGCTGCTGAATTCTTCCCGCGCGTCGTCATCCCAGGCTTTTGAGAATCCGCTCTCAAATTGTGCATACACCTGCGCGACGGTGTCCAGCAGATATTCTCTGTACGAAGCGATGTCGCCGGGCGTCGCGTCATCCCTTCCGGACCACGACGCATAGTTGAGTATCAGATTGGCGAGCACAGCGCCGATATCGAAGCCTGCGGGGCCATAAAACGAGAACTCGGTGTCAAACACGCGCAGCTCATTGTCGTCAATAAAAATCGACCCGGTGTGCAGATCCCCGTGCAGCAGCGACTGTGCCTTTTGCATAAAGCCGCTTTTCAGTTTGGTGACCTCCAGCCGCAGCGCGTCCTTCTTCCACCAAACCTCGCGCACATAATCCATGATTTGCGGGTTGATATCATTGGTGGGCGCGTCAAAATACGGATCGGTCAGCACCAGATCCTCGGTGATCTTACACAGCTCGGGGTTGATGAACTTCTTGACCTGATCCTTTTTCTGTATGGGATCCATGTAATAATCGGATGTGTAGAACAGTGTGCGCGCCAGGAATCTGCCGATTTGCTCCGGAAATTTGGGAAAACGGCGCATCTTCATCAGCTCAAACCGCATGATCTTCAGGTAGCTTAAATCCTCCACCATCGACAGTGCCATCTCCTCGTCGTTGAAATACACCTTGGGCACCATGCCGGGGCAGATGCGCTCCTGCGTTTTCAAGGCTTCCGCCTCGATACGCGAACGGTCTATGGTCAGCGGCCACGAGTCGCCGATTGCGCGCAAATGCGGCAGCGCCTGTTTGAATATGGTGGATTTGCCGTGCTTTTTGTCGATGATGTGGAACACCAGGTTTAAATTGCCGTCTCCGATTTCCCGTGAGACCAGTTCAGCATCTTTCTCGAAAAGATTCGGTACGCCCCGCGCATATTCCACCGCCTGCTGTTCTGTGAGTGCTCTGTATTCCCCCATGCTTACACCTCCGAAATATCTTACGTCCCGGCATGCTGCCGGTTTTCTATTTGACGGACGGATTACCGAGCCAGCCCGGTCACCTGCCGCATCCAGTCGGCCATCAGCGGGTATGCCTGCCGGTATTTCTTTGCATATTCCTGATATATACCATGCATCTGCGCGTCCGGCTCAATTTGTTCCACAAATGAGACCATGCTGCGGCACGCTGTTTTTATATCCGGGTACGCGCCCGCCGCCACGGTTGCCAGTATCGCCGAGCCGAGGCTGGGCGCTTCGGCCTCCTCCGGAATACAGATGGGCACGTTGCTCACGCTGCTGTGTATCTGCATCCACAAACGGCTCCTGGTAGCGCCCCCGCACACGTACAGGCTGCTGACCTTGTACCCGCCCGCGGCGAACGTTTGCAGAATATGCTCTGTCCCGTAGGCGATGCCCTCAAGAATGGCGCGGTATATATGCGCCGCCGTATGCTTGAGCGCCAGCCCGTAAAACATGCCGCGAACCTCGCCGTCTGTGAACGGCGTTCTGTTGCCCTGAAAATAGTCGAGCATCAGCAGCCCTTCCGAACCGGGCGCAATGCCTGCCGCTTCCCCGTTGAGCAGGTCGTAAACGCTCCTGCCCGCAGCCGCAGCTTTCTGCGCGGCATACCCCGCCAGGTTTTCCTTGAACCAGTTGACGATGGATCCGGTGGATATCTGCCCGCCCTCCACCATATACAACCCGGGTACTATGGCGTCCGGGAATCCGCCGAACATGCCCTTCTGGTGAATTTCCACGTCGGTCAGCCCAAGGTGCAGGTGCGACGAGCCGGTAATCAATGCCATCCTGCCGGGCTCCACGACGTTAAGGCCGATCATCCCCACATAGGCGTCCGCCCCGCCCTGCGCCACCGGAATGCCGGGCAAAAGGCCCAGGTCTCGCGCTGCCTCAGCAGATAATGTGCCCTGCAGGGTACCCATGGGCAGCACGTTTTGCGGGAATTTACCCAGCACATCGCCAAGCCCTATTTTCTCGTAAAAAGACACCGGAAAACCGCCGTTGCGGCCGTCGTAATACCAGCGCGCCGTCACGTTGTTCAGGCTGGCGCTCAAGTTGCCGGTCAGCCGGTGCATCAGCCAGTCGATGCACTCCATCACGTGGGCCGATTCCCGATAGATATCCGGCTCGTTTTCCTTAACCCAAAGCGCCTTGCACGGCATCCATTCGTACGACACGTTGCCAAAGCCGTTGTACCTGAGCGCTTCATCGCCGCATTGTGCAATACGCCTTGCCTGAGCGGCTGCCCGCGCATCCATCCATAGTATCGCAGGGCGCAGCGGCTTAAAGCTTTCATCCAGAAACACCACCGTGCAGCTGGTGCAGTCCGCACCGATGCCGGCAATGGCAGACGGCTTCACGCCTGCCGATGCCAAGCATCCGTTTACGGCTTTTTTAAGCGCGCCCCACCATTCGTCAATGCTCTGCTCCGCATAGCCCGTTTTGGGTATCGAAAGCGCCACCGGCTGGGCGTCGAACGCCTTCTGCCTGCCTTTAAAGTCAAACAGTGCGGCGCGTACGCCGCCGGTGCCAAAGTCGATTCCCAAAACCAAGTCCTTATTGCTGATCATGCCACAACCTCTGTTCGATGTGCGTTGCTTTAATTGCCGCCCACAAAGTCGGCAATCCCCTTAACAAACATGTGTCCCACCGTCGCGCCGGGGTCCGGCCGGCCTATCGTCTTTTCACGGAAAACGGCCGCTTTGCCATGAACAGACATCATGCCTTTGGTGGCTTCCAGCCCGTCCAGCGCGCCCTTCTCCGCCGCTCTGGCGCATTGCTCAAGGCTGCCGCCCGCGCATGCCGCCGCCGCTTTGGCCGAGTAATCGAACGCGTCCACGATGGTCTTCTCACCCGGCTGGGCTTTGCCCCGCATGATCAGCGCGTCGCGAAATTTCTCGATAAACAGCGCCAGCCCGGCTGCGTCAATTTCTTGCTTGCCCTTGAGCGCTTTGCCGCCTTCCATCAGACCGGACGCCATCAGCGTGCCCATTGTCGACGGCACATGTGAAGACATCAGCATGCCCGCTCGCATCAGCAGCTTGCCCACGTCAGCCTCCTCCAGCGCCGCAAGGCCTTCGCTGGTTTTGGTGAACCCCAGGCTCATGGTGATGCCCAAGTCGCCGTCGCCCACCGCCGCATCCAGCTCGCATAAATAATCCTTATTATCCCGCATCAGCGCACCCAGCTTGTCAAACAGCGCTTTGATACCGTTTTGATCCAATTTGGCCATGGCTGTGCCCTCCGTTTATTTTTGTAGAAAGAACGGCGTGTTCGCGGGTTCATCCAACAGGCTTTTGAGTTCGTCATCCAGCTTCAGCAGCGATATCGACGCGCCGGCCATCTCCATTGACGTGGCGAACTCGCCCACATACGGGCGATGGATGATAATGCCTTTCTCCGCCAGCACCTGGCTGATCCGGTTGAACAGTATGTACAGCTCCTCCTTGGGCGTCGCGCCGAGGCCGTTGACCAGCACAGCCACCTCATCGCCTTTGACCAGCTCCAGATCTGCCATAATGGGCGCGAGCAGCTCATCGGTCACATCGTCAGCTTTTTTGAGCGCGCCATTCCAGATGCCCGGCTCTCCGTGGATACCCATGCCCAGCGCCATCTCGCCTTCCGCGATCTCGAAATTGGGCTTGCCCACCTGCGGCAGTGTGCAGGGAGAAAGCGCCACACCCATCGTGCGCACGTTGCCGTTTGCTTTTTCAGCCACCCGTTTCACCTCATCCAGGCTGGCCAGCTGGGCGGCCTTTGCCCCGGCGCACTTATACACAAAGAATATACCCGCCACACCGCGGCGCTTATGCTCTTCACCCTTGGGCGCGGATGCCACGTCGTCATTGCCCACCAGTGACAGCACGCGGATATCCTCCATATCGGCCATTTCCGCCGCCATGTCAAAGTTCATGATATCACCGGTGTAGTTGCCGTAGATATACAGCACGCCCGCGCCGGCGTCTATCGCCTTTGTCACTTCAAACATCTGGTTCGCACTGGGAGACTGAAACACGCCGCCCACGGCACATCCATCCAGCAGGCCCTCGCCCACATATCCAAGAAACAGCGGCAGATGCCCCGAACCGCCGCCAGTGGCGATGCCCACCTTGCCGGGCGTTTTTTTCACCGTCACCAGGCAGCGCAGGTCGTCCGCGGTCATCGTTACCATGTCGGGGTGAGCCGCATAAATGCCTGCCAGCATATCGTCCACAAACGAATCAGGTGTGTTTAACAGCTTTCTCATATACTTTTCAACTCCTCGTTATAATATTGTCTTGCTCATTGCTTTTGTTCTATCTGCTTTCTGATGCGCTTATTCTCTCCATATGTATTCAATAGAAAGTTTGCGATCATCGTCAGCAGCAGCACAGTGCCCCATATAAAGCCGCGCGCCGTGGACGGGAACTGAAGCATCGTGAAGCCGGTGGACAAAAACTGAAGAATCAGCACCGCCAGCACCACGCCGGAAATCTTGCCGAAGCCGCCCGCCGGGTTTACGCCGCCCAATACCGCGATCAGGATTACCTGAAGCGTGTACGACAGGCCGTAATCCGCCTTGGCCGAATTCGACCGGGCCATGATTATCAGCCCTGAGAAAGCCGCCATCATGCCGCAGAACATGTATGTCTTCATGATGATCGACTCGTTTTTCACACCCGCAAACGCGGAGGCCCGTGGGTTTGAGCCCATCAGATACAGCTTCAGGCCATAAGTTGTTTTATTAAGAGCGATGTAGAATACCAGCACAAATACAGCGAAGATCAGCAAAGGAATCGGTATCCCCAGCAAAGAGTTGATACCAAGATTGGTAAAGGCTTCGGGAAACCCGAACACCGCGGGGCCTCCTGTGATGCCCTTCGCAAGCCCGATATATAGCTGCTGTGCGCCGAGCGTGGCCAGAATCGGCGGAATGCCTATTTTGGCAATGTTGAAGCCGTTGATCAGCCCGGCTGTCGCCCCGACGGCAAGCGCCACAAAAATGGCCAGCAGAATATACCATGTCGGGTTGGCCGTTTCCGGCGGCATCAGCTGGGTAAACACCAGCCCCGCCACGATACCTGCCACATTCGCAATGCCGACAAGAGACAGATCGATACCGCCTGAGAGCATGGCCAGCATGGTTGCGATAGCCATAATTCCAAACTCGGGGAAAGAAAACCCCATCGAACTGAATGTGCCCGGCGTAAAGAACTCTTTGTTCAGCAGGCTCATCAGAACCGTGACAATCACAAGAATCACAAGCAGGCGAATCAGGTTGTTGTCAACTTTGCCGGGCAAAAAGGCTTTGCCCACTCCCGGCTTGGCCACCGCATTCTTATTAGATTTCGACATTTGATTTCACCCCCTTATTTTTCAGCCAGTATTTGTACTTTGCGGCGAACCTTAAGGCTCTGGTAAGCCGTGATGCCGGTGCCGATCAGTATCAGCAGGCCCGTTACAAATGTCTGCCACTCGGAAGGTATGCCGAGCAGTATCAGATTGTTGTTGACAATGGTGACCAGCAGCACACCCAGAATCGTGCCGGTCACGGTACCATAGCCACCTGTGATTCTTGTGCCACCCAGCACCACGGCGGCGATCACCAGCATCTCCCGGCCGGACAGATCATACGGGAAGCTGTTGCGCATCAGCGTTGTATGGATCATGCCCGCGATGCCTGATATCAGCCCCACGAAAGCAAACGCAAAAAACTCGATGCGCCGGACATTAAAGCCGGCCCGCTGCGCCGCCACACGGTCCCCCCCCAGCGCATAGATACCGCGCCCCAGCATGGTATACCGCAACAGAAAGAAGACGATGATACAGATGGCAAAGGTAAACAAAATGGCAGACGGCAGCGTGAACAGCACGTCTCCCTGCCGGATGGACACCAGGTATTCCTTGGAATAGTTGGTGATGCCCACGGGCAGGTTCATATTGGTGATCTGCTTCGACCCCACAAATGTCGTCACCGCGCTGAAATACAGGCTCTGGGTGCCCAGCGTGGCGATAAACGCAGGCAGGCGAAAAAACGAAATCACCGTCGCGTTGAAAAGACCCAGCAGCAAGCCAATGAACGCCGACATCACAAAGGCGATCCAAATAGGTCCGTCATAATTGGTGTCCGACAGTATTTTTGTGGTCGTATACATTGAAAACGCGGCCACAGCAGGAAACGATACGTCAATGCCGCCTGTGATGATGATTATCATCGCTGCCAGAGCGAATATAACCGTGGTGGTCATGGTGCGCATCATATCGATGGCGTTGCCAATGGAAAAAAAGCTTGCGCTTTGATCCAAAGCCCCAATCACTGCCGTCAGGGCCAGTATGGTAAGCAGTACGTAAAACTCATTCTTTCGTACAATTCTTTTAAAGTATCTTCTCATATCCGCAAAATCCTCCGTCCGTATCAATAAGCTCGGATCAGCTCGTGAGCTTCTGGGCCAGCATATCCTCTGTCAGCGATTTGCCGCCGAACTCGCCCACTATACGGCCTCTGCGCATAATCAGGACGCGGTTGCAATTATTGAGAACCTCGGGAATATCGTCCGAAATGATCACAATCGCCATGCCATCGTCCGAGAGCCTGCGCAATATGTCATGAATATCTTTTTTGGAACCAATGTCCACGCCCACTGTTGGCCCGTTTAATATCAGCACCTTAGGCTTGGTCGCCAGCCATTTGGCAAGCACCACACGCTGCTGGTTCCCGCCGGACAGCGTCTGCACAGGGTTATCAACGTTGGCTGTCTTGATTTTCAAATCACCCACCCAATGGCCCACGATATCCTTCATCTTCGAGCGGCTTAAAAACGCGAACTTGCCCTTCATTCGGTCAATCACGCTGGCCACAGTGTTTCTCGCGATCGATTGAGATAAAAACAGCCCCTCTGTCAAACGGTCTTCCGGCACATAGCCGATGCCATGCCTTATGGCTTGCTTAACGTTTCTTAAACGAATTTCCTTTCCTTCCATAATGATCTTACCGGTATCAATGACATCTCTGCCAAACAAGGCGAGTGCCAGCTCGGTACGTCCCGATCCGAGCAGGCCGGTGATACCCAAAATTTCTCCCGAGTGTAGTTCAAAAGAGATATCGGCAAAGCTACCCTTCTTGCCGATGTTTTCAACCTTCATAACCGGTTCTTTGGATGTGTGTCTGGCTTCATAGTATGTTTCGTTAAATTCACGGCCTGTCATATAATAGATGAACTTTGCGCGGTCAAAATTCTTTACGTCGTCCGAAATGACATTCTCGCCGTTCCTCAGAATGGTGATCTTCTCGGCCAGTGCAAAAACCTCTTCAATTTTGTGACTCACGAAAAGTATGGAGATGCCTTGTTGACGCAGACCGTCAATCACTTTGAAAAGCGAGTCAATTTCTTTTTTGGTCAGCGCCGTGGTCGGCTCATCCATGATAATCAGCTTGGCGTTTTGAAGCAACGCGCGAGAGATCGCAATCAGCTGCTTGTCGGCCACAGACAGTTCGACCACACGGGCATCAAGGTCAATCTCGACATTGATCTTTTCAATAGCTTTCTTGGCCGTGTCATACACGTTTTTCCAGTTGACAAGCTTTTTGTTCTTGGCAAGCTCAGAATTGAGCGCGATGTTCTCGGCCGCGGTCAAATTGGGAAAAATCGAAAAGTCCTGATAGATGATCTGGATACCTTCGCGGATGGTATCCATGGGCGTAATGGTGTTGTATTTTTTACCGTTGATCTCGATTTCCCCGTCGTCCGGCTTGTATGCCCCCGCAATGATCTTGATCAGTGTGGATTTCCCGGAGCCATTCTCACCTGCCAGACAGCAAATTTCGCCCTTATTGATGGTCAGGTTCACATCTTTTAGAGCCTGAACGCCTGCAAAGGCTTTGTTGATATTGGTTACCTTGAGAAAAACCTCAGACATACTTCGATTTTCCTTTCTGTTCAGGATTTTAAGATACCCGCCGCGCAGTTCAATTTAAAGGTCGAGGCAGCTGCGTTGTGACTCAGCGCAG
>CAZNVX010000053.1:0-10666 GCA_964576225.1 uncultured Christensenellaceae bacterium | reverse complement strand
TTTTTTCCTTTATCATGGTATTTGTGTTATTATACCTACAGAAAATAACCGGAGGTAACAAAATGTCTGCAGTTCCGTACTTATTTGGGGTGGCGTTTATCATTCCACTGATCATTATTCTTGGCCTGCAGGTCGGTCTGTCTTTCATCGGCGCGAGCATGGCTTCAAAAAAGGGGTACAGCTTTGGCGGATTCTGGTGCCTGGGGTTCTTCTCGTCCTTTCTGATCGGTATTATTGTGGCAGCCATCATACCGGATCTGAATCGCTTTGTCATCAGAGAAGAATACTGCGCCCCGCCACCCTCGGCTCCACAGAGTATACCCGCTGCGAAGCCCTGTCCAAGCTGCGGGCGAGGCTTAAGCGACGAAACGTACTGTCCATACTGCGGAACCAAAATCGTCTAAGGCGTCACAGATCCGGCGGCGTCAGCATATGGAATATTGTCTTGCTGATGTCCGGTGCGGGCAGAACCTATGGGCGGGCATTCGGTTATCATCATGAGTATCACAGGGAGTGCGCGCAATGGTTAATCCAGCCATAAAAGAGCGGCATAAGCCTTACTTTCTCGAAGCCGCCGGGAGCGCGACCGCCGTGCTGATGGTGCATGGCATCTTCGGAAGCCCTTTGCAGTTCCGAAACCTCGCACAGGCAATGCGGGAGCAGGGCTTTTCTGTGATGGCAATTTTACTGCCGGGTCACGGCGGCAGCGCGAAGGCTTTCTCAAAAGCCAACACAAAACACTGGCAGCAAGCAGTGCGTTCTGCCGCCGACTTTCTCAGGCAGCGCTACCGGCATGTTTTTATGATTGGTCATTCTATGGGCGGGCTGCTGGCACTCAGCGAGGTGCTTGTACGGCGCACCGACGGCGTCATACTCATGTCCGTCCCCATGCGGATAAAGATTGGCCTTGGCAATGTGAAAATGTGCTTTAAGGTCTTGTTTGGCAATCCGGAAAAGGATGATGACTTTACGCAGTGCTATCGTGAGGCCTTCAGTGTGGAGAAGGGTTCTTTATGCCGTTATTTTTTATGGACGCCCCAAATGACCGGGCTGCTTGGTCTGATTGGCCAAACACGCCGCTCGATAAGCAAAATTCAGTGCCCTGTGCTGGTCATACAGTCCCGCCGGGATGAAACGGTATCGTGGAAAAGCATCCGGGTTTTCGAGCGCCGTTTGCGGGCTGTCCCGGCAGAAACCATGCTGCTGGAAAAGTCCGGCCACAGCTACCATCACCCAGAAGAGGTCAATGAAATCCATGAGCGGATTAGCCGCTTCGTGCAGCATCATATGGCTTAAGGCACGTCACTTTCACACGCTGACGACATTTCTGCAAACCGTTTCTGCGATTCGGTGATGAGTTTTTCCTTGTGCGGAAAGGTGCGGTCAAATGCCTCAAGCGCCCTTTGATCCACCTGATAACCCTCGCCTTCATAGAATCGGCCGGAAACACCGCTCAGCGCACCGGACACCAGCTCCCGTGCCATCAATGCCGGATGGAAACTGCCCTCGGCGGTGCGGATGCCGAACGCCTTTGCGCCCGTGAATCCGAAGCGGCGGTAATAGGCGGGATCGCCGTAAATCAGCACCGACGCAAAGCCCAGCTCTGCCGCAGCTTTCAATGAATGGGTGATGAGCGCTGAGCCAACGCCTTTTCGTTGCAGGTGCGGCCATACGCTGACCGGCCCAAACGTGAGCACATCGCGGCTCATGCCGCCGTCCGTCACCACTTTGGCGCGGCAGTACATGATATTCCCGACGATGTCGCCGCCTGAGACCGCCACAAAATCCAGCTCCGGCACGAACGCCGCGCACTTGCGCAGCTGGTGTGCGAGCAGATGCTCGTCGCAGCCCGGCACATGCAGGTTCCAGAACGCCTCGCGTGTCATTTCCTCCACAATGCGGTGATCTTTTGGCTCCTCCAGCCGGATTATCAGCTCCATTATGCGTCTCCTCATCCGATTTACAACGTCACATATGTTGGTTGATGCCCCGTATGCTGCAGAAATTTGTTCAGCACCTCATCAAGGCTCACCTTCAAGCTGGACGTGTTGACGCACGGATGACAGCCGATATGCCGATGCTGCAGCACGTCCTTATCGATCAGCAGACGCACGGCATGCGCCTTGTCGTTCATCAGCCCCAGCACGCTTACCGCCCCCGGCGTTAAGCGCAAAAGCTGTTCCATGCTCTTGGCATCGGCAAACGACAGCCGCGTGGTGCCAAGCTGCCGGGAGAGCAACGGCGCGCGGTATTTCTTGCCGCCCGGCATCAGCAGCAGATAATACGCCGTCCGGGACGCATTGCACAAAAACAGGTTCTTGCAAATCTCAATACCGAGAGTCTTCTCAACTTCGATGCAATCCTCCACAGCAGCCGTCGCATCATGATCCAGCCGATGATAAGCCATGCCAAGACTGTCCAGCAGGGCGTATGTGGCCATCTCTGTGTCGAGACGTCCGTTGGCTTGCGGCGCGCAGGTGTAGATTCGAGTGTCGATACGGATGCGGTTCAATGCTGTCCCCCTTTTAACCGGCCACTTTTCTTGATGAACGACAAGGAATCCGGGCGCCGGCAGGCGAATTCTACGTTATCAACTGTTGGGAGGAAGCCGTATGGATAACGTCCGATTCTGGGACAAAATGTCCGCCGGATACGACCTGCAGGCGGCAGGCAAATACAAACAGGCATACGCGGATACGGTGTCGCTAACGCGCCAATACGTGAAAGCCACCGATACCGTGCTGGATTTCGCGTGCGGCACCGGGCTGACCACGGTGCAGCTGGCCGGGGCGGTCCAATCCATCCACGCCATCGATATTTCACCGAAGATGATCTCTCTGGCGCAGTCCAAATGCGCCGAGCAAGGCATCCGCAACGTTAACTTTTCCGTCACCACGCTCTCCGACGCCAACCTTGCCGAAGGGTCGTTTGACGTTGTGCTGGCGTTCAACATTTTGCACGGCCTGCCGAACGCCGCGGGCTACTGCCGTCGCATACACCGTCTGCTCAAGCCGGGGGGGCTGTTTATCTCCGTGACCGACTGCTTAAAGCAGGCGCCGCGGCTGACCGCCCTGATCATCAAGCTTCTTTGTTTTGTTCACCTGATGCCGCATGTTGAGCTGATGACCGACAAGACGCTCACATCCATGATCGCGGACGCCGGGTTCCGCCTTGTCCATACGCAGAACCTTTTCGGCACACCGCCCAATCTTTTCATCGCCGCGCAAAAAGGCTAACGGGTTATTTTCCCAATAACCGCGCCGACAGCACCCGCCAGATCATCCGGACGCAGCTCGATCTGGTGGCCGATTCTGCCTGCGCTCACGATGATGGTTTGCTGCAACAGGCAGGCGCTGTCGATCACCGTCCGGCAAGCCTTTTTCATGCCGATGGGGCTGCAGCCGCCGCGGACATACCCCGTCACCTTGCTTAAATCCGCTGCATGGATCATCTCGACAGCTTTCTCGCCCACGGCTTTGGCCGCCGCCTTTAAGTCAAGCTCCGCCGCCACGGGGATCACAAATACATAGTGCGCGCGGCTTGTCCCCTGCGCCACCAGCGTCTTGAACACCTGCTCTGCCGGTTTGCCGATCTTACCGGCAACAGACACGCCGTCGATAGCGCCGTCCGCCGCGTCATATTCATGAGCGATGTAATCGACCCCCGCGCTGTCAAGCACGCGCATCGCGTTGGTCTTAAGTGTTGACATAGGCTTATCCTTTCGCCACGCAGCAAGCATGGGCTGCAAGCTTATTTCTTTTCCTGTGCGCGGCGCGTGAAACGGCTCATCATTCGCCCCATCCGCAGCCCAAACAGATATGCCAGCCGCGTCTGCAGCTGCTGCCCGGCGCTGTGGCAGATCACAAAGCGTTTATTGCTGACCCGCCGCGACAGGCGGCTGCCGACCTTTTCCGGGTCTGCCATCATGTCGGGCGGCACGGGCAGCGGCGCCGATGATGCAGTGCGCGTCAGCGGCGGATGCAGAATATGCACGCTGACACCATATGCCGCGCACTCGATGTGAAGACACCTGGCCAGCGCCTCGATGGCCCCCTTGCTGCACGCGTATGCCGAAAGGCCGTCAAACCCCGTCACGCTGACGCCCGAGCTGACAAAGCAGAGACGCCCTTTTCCTTGCTTCTTCATAGGCGGCAGCACCCACCGCGCAAGATTCACCGCGCCTCCATAATTCACATCCATCACGCGTTGCCGATCCGCCTCGGTCGTCTTTTCGAACGGAGCAAACACGCAGACACACGCGTTGTGCACCGCGATATCAATGCCGCCCCAGCGTTTTACCGCCTGAGCAACAGCGCGCAGCGTATCCGCTTCATCGGCAATGTCACCCGGGCAGACAAGCAGCGCGTCGGGAAAACGTTCTGCCAGCGGTATGAGATTATCCGTCTTGACGTCCAATACCGACACACAGTGCCCGTCTTCCAGAAACTGCTTTGTCATGGAATAACCGATACCGTCGTTGCCGCCGGTGATGATGATGCTTGCCATGGATTCCACCGCCTATTTTTTTGCCCGCATCGCATCGATGAACTGCCTCGCGGCGCGCGGGCTGCGGCCCATGCTGGCGAAACGCTCCGCCTCCAGCTCGAGCGTGTCATCGTCAAGACGCAGGCCGTATTCATCCGACAGGGCATGCACGATCTGCAAATACTGCTGTCTGTTCGGCTTGAAATAGCCCACCGTCAGCCCAAAGCGTGCGGACAGTGCGCACAGCTCCTGTATTGTCTCGTTGCGGTGCACGTCGTCACCCTCGCGCTCCGAAAAGCGTTCTTTGACCATATGCCGCCGGTTGCTCGTGGCGTAGACAGCCATGTTTGACGTCCGCGCCGACGCGGAGCCCTCCAGCACAGCCTTGAGCGCGTAGAAATCATCGCTCTCCTGAGCAAATGACAGGTCGTCAATAAACAATATAAACTTGAGCGGGTTCTGCCGCAGCGCTTCCACCACAGCGGGAATGTCACCAAATTGCGTTTTGGTCAGCTCCACCAGCCGCAATCCCCTGTCGTAATACTCGTTGACAAGCGCCTTGACGGTGGATGATTTTCCGGTGCCCGCGTCGCCGTACAGCAGCACGTTGGCGGCAGGACGCCCCTCGACCAGTGCCAACGTGTTTTCCGTAACGGCTTTTTTCTGACGCTCGTAACCCTTTAAGTCGGCCATACGCACCGGGTCGGGGCATTTGACCGCAGCCAGGCATCCATCCCTGAAGGTAAACATGCGGTGCGACGCATACATGCCATAGCCGTTTGTGCCGAGCGTCTCCATCCTTTTATGGAATGCAGCGGCAATATCTGCCGGCTCCGTCCGCCAGGCGGGCAGGTACCCGTCATACTCCATCCTTTTATGCATCTGCGCACTGCTCAGCTGCGCCATTTCATTCAGCGTCTTGAGTTCGCTTGCCAGGCATGCCTCCAGCTCCGCGTCTTCAGGCCGCCCCTGAGCGCGCCGCCGGACGTACAGGTTGTCATCGTTGACCACACGCGCCTGCACATATTCAGTCAGGCTGAAGGTATGGGCAAGCAGCGTTTCCACGAAAGCCGCATAGGCGCTCACCCGCTGTGCCGGCGGCCCGTCAACGGCCAGCAACGCCGCCAACCGGGCGAGCACGGGGTCATCCCTCAATCCCCGGAATATCACCAGCGCGTGCCAGCGCAGCAGCAGATCGTCCAATGCGTCCAAACAGGTTGCTTCCTTTCGTTTGTTGTGATGTCCGGCATAACCAGAAGGCGGCCGTGCGTCCGGTCACTGCGATGCGGACACGCAAAAAAGCCGTGCGAGACGGCTGCCGCATGCGTCTGGCTATCTGTTCCAGTTCTGTATTTCGATGATGTTGCCCTCAGGGTCACACGCATACACAGCAGTCAGCGTTCCCAGACCTTCCATTGTGTGCCGGACAATCTCACCAACCGAACAGCCACCGTGCGCTTTGATGCGCTCCAGCATCTCGTAGACATCGTCCACATGAAACGCGATGTGGCCGTAGCCCGGCCTGTTCACCGGGCGCCAGCTGTCCAGCCCCTTTGGCTCATAAGACAAAATCTCCAGCGTTGCATCGCTGCCCGGCAGTTTCAGATGCGCACCGCGTATGCGTACGTCCTTGATATCCGTGATGCGGTCCACCCAGTCTCCGGAAAGGTCTCTTTGAGGCGGTACGATCTCGCAGCCAAAAACGTTGGTATAAAAGACTGCGAGCGCCTGCCAGTCTTTCGCAATCAAATTGGTATGAACAAAGCGGATTTCCATAGTCGCTCCCTCTAATTTTTAGAAATTAATAACCCCGAGATGCTCGAGCAGTATTTTGAGCCCGATCAGCATCAGTATCACGCCCCCGGCGACTTCCGCCTTGGCCTTAAGCCTGGATCCGAAAGCGCATCCGATCTTGACGCCCGCGACTGATATCGCAAACGTGATCACCCCAATGAACAGCACAGCCGGAAGTATATCCACCTCCAGGAAGGCAAGCGTCACTCCGACTGCCAGGGCGTCAATGCTCGTCGCCAGCGACAGCAGCACCATCCTTTTCAAGCCGTAGGACGGGTCGGGCGCGTCATCGGCACGTCGGGATTCCCTTATCATGTTCAGCCCGATAATGGTCAGCAGGCCGAAAGCAATCCAGTGATCCCACTGCACAATGGCGTCTTTGAACTGCGCGCCCAGCAGATACCCGATCATCGGCATAACGGCCTGAAACACACCAAAGTAGGCGCCGGTGACCAGCGCGTGCTTCCACCTTTTCTCCCTCACACAAAGCCCTTTGCCCACCGCGACGGCAAACGCGTCCATCGACAGCCCCACCGCGATGAATATCAGCTCGAGCAAACCCATCCGTTAAAACCCTTTGCAAATGAATAAACTCACAGCCGGCCGGACGGCCGCCCATAAGCCTTGTCTGCTGGCGGACCGGCCCCCACGCCGACAGACCCCGCAGCAAATGACTTCCCGATGAACAATTCGCGGCTATGATACACCAAAACACGCAACCACGCAATACTTATTGCGGTTAATTCGCCCACGTTTTCAAAAATATCAGCGTATCGCGATAGCTGCCATCCTGATATCTGTATCCGCCGGGCACCGTCCCAATAATCCTGAAACCCAGCTTGATGTAAAGTGCGATCGCCGCCGTGTTGGTGCACACCACCGCGTTGAACTGCAGACCCAAAAAGCCGTGGGCTTTCGCCCTCTCCAGGCAGTCCTCCACCATCGTTCGCCCGATGCCGCATCCCCTTTTATTCGCCTTGACCGCATACGACGCGTTGGCGATGTGGGCGCACCGCCCGATGTTGTTGGGATGCAGGATGTAGACCCCCACAACCTCTTCCCCATCCATGGCTGTCACCGTCACGGTTTGGGCTTCAAACAGCGCCCAAGCCTGCTCGTCGCTGAGTATCTCGTCACCCGGAAAGCTGTCTCCCGCAGCCACCACATCGTTCCAGATAGCCGCAGCCTGCGGCAAGTCACCCCGCGTGATGGGACGGAGCCCAAAGCCCTTGCGAACGGGCTCAGGCTTTTTCGGCCGTGCCAAAGTTCCGGCGCACAGGCTGTGGCGTACATCTCCCACCACGATGCTTTCAGCAATATCCTCCGCCGGCAGCGGGCTGATGCCTGCCGCGTTTTTTGCCCGCTCTCTCGTTAATTCATGAAATTCCCCCACGCCTGCTGCGCACAGATGCGGAATGATCAGCTGGTCACGCACATGGGAAAACCGCAGCCCCGGAATGGCAGGCGTACAGACGGCGCCCGTCACAGTTTTTCCGTGTCTTGTATATTTATAATACCAATTCAACATGTACTAACACCTCTTTTACTCAAAAAATACGCCTTGAAGGCCGTGCGGCTCCCGCGGCTGTTGCATATCAACACAACAGCGCTTGGCTTTATCATACACCGACGCCGCATAGCCCGCAACCCGGCAGCTGTCCCGCAGCGCCCGCACATATATTGACAGCAGTCAAATGGAATCGTATAATGGGCTGAAAAAAACCATGCCGGATAAGCGGCTAAACAAGGAGGCGGTATTCATGGACAGATTTGTTCCAAAAGAGAAGCTTTCCAAGAAAGCCAAGCGTGAACTGGCCAAAGCCCGGCGGCAAACGTGGGGCGGCTTAAGTCCGGTCACGCGCAGGCCGCAAAACCCCAAAGCCTATGTGAGAGAGAAACCCCGGTACGACGATGGCGTTGATACCGGGGTTTTTTAGTTCCGCCCATCTGGACGCACCCCTCCCCCTTTTGCTATAATAGCCATGCTTTTATATTACCGCAAAGGAGATGACTCCACTGGACATCATCAAAGCTCTGTCGGAGCAATTCAAAACGCCCCCGGCTTATGTAAAGAATATCGTATCGCTGATCGACGACGGCAACACCATCCCCTTCATCGCGCGATACCGTAAGGAGATGACGGGCGCGATGGACGATCAGGTGCTGCGCGAGCTGGCCGACCGGCTGACCTATCTGCGCAATCTTGAGGCACGCAAGGCGGAAGTCAAGGCGTCCATCGAGGAGCAGGGCAAGTGGACCGACGAGCTGAGCGCTGCACTGACCAGGGCGGAAACGCTGGCCGAGGTGGAGGACATCTACCGCCCGTACAAGCCCAAACGCAAGACGCGCGCATCCATCGCCCGGGAAAAGGGTTTGGAACCGCTGGCTGCCGCCATTATGCTGCAAGCGCCGTCATTTGACCCGATTGCCGAAGCAGCCAAGTTCATGGACCAAGAAAAGGGCGTCCTGACCACCGAGGACGCGGTGCAGGGCGCGTGCGATATCATCGCGGAGCAGATCAGCGACAACGCCGAACTGCGCAAGGCGCTGCGCGAATACTTGTGGGACTTTGGGCAGATCGCTGTCACGTCCGACTGCCCCGACGACAGCGTGTACGCCATGTACCGCGAGTTTTCCGAGCCGGTGCGCCGCATCGCCGGGCACCGCGTGCTGGCTATCGACCGGGGCGAGCGCGAAAACGTGCTCAAGGTGAAGCTGTTGGCCGACAAAGACAGACAGGTCACGATGATTGACCGCGCATACGTGCGCAACAAAAGCCAGAGTGCGATGCTGGTTAAGGCCGCCGGTGAGGATGCGCTGTCCCGCCTCATCTTCCCCGCACTGGAGCGCGAAATTCGCGGCACGCTGACGGACAACGCCGCCGAGCAGGCCATCAAAGTGTTCGCGCTGAACCTGAAAAATCTGCTGATGCAGCCGCCCGTTAAGGGGCAGAACGTATTGGGCGTGGACCCGGCCTACCGCACCGGCTGCAAGCTGGCCGTGGTGGACGGCACCGGAAAGGTGCTGCACACCGGCGTGATATACCCCACCCCGCCGCAGAACCGCGTGACCGAGGCGGCGGATACCGTCAAGAAGCTGATCACACGTTTCAATATTACCGCCATCGCCATCGGCAACGGCACCGCCTCGCGCGAATCTGAAGCGTTCGTGGCCGAGGTGCTCAAGTCCATGGGCTACCCCGCTGCCTACATGGTGGTATCCGAAGCGGGCGCGTCCGTGTACTCGGCGTCCCGGCTGGCGGCCGAGGAGTTCCCTGATTATGACGTATCATTGCGCAGCGCGGTGTCCATCGCGCGGCGTTTGCAGGACCCGCTGGCCGAGCTGGTGAAGATCGACCCCAAGGCCATCGGTGTCGGGCAATACCAGCACGACATGCCCAAAGCCCGTCTGGAAGAGTCGCTGGACGGTGTGGTGGAAGCGTGCGTCAACGCGGTCGGCGTGGACATCAACACGGCGTCACATTCCCTGCTGACGCATGTGGCCGGGCTGTCAGCCTCCGTCGCCAAAAACGTGGTGGCGTTCCGCAACACGAACGGACATTTTAAAAGCCGCAGGCAGCTTCTTAAGGTAAAGGGGCTGGGGCAAAAGGCTTTCGAGCAATGCGCGGGGTTTCTGCGCGTGCCGGAGAGCGCGGACGTGCTGGACAACACCGCTGTGCATCCTGAGAGCTATGCAGCCGCTCATAAGCTGGCGAAGCTGCGCGGCTTTTCGATGGCTGACATCAAGGCAGGGCAATTGATAAGCCTCAAGTCCATCGACGACAAGGAAGCTAAGGCGCTGGCCGAGCAGATCGGCGTTGGCGCGCCGACGCTGCTGGATATTATTGATGAGCTGCAAAAGCCGGGGCGGGATCCGCGTGAAAGCCTGCCGCCGCCGCTGCTGCGCAAGGATCTGATGTCGCTGGAAGATCTCAAACCGGGCATGGAAATCACCGGCACGGTACGCAACGTCATCGACTTTGGCGTGTTCGTGGATATCGGCGTGCACGAGGACGGCCTTGTGCACATCTCTCAGCTGGCGGATAAATTCGTCCGACACCCCGCCGAGGTTGTCAAAGTGGGTGATATCGTCAATGTGCGGGTGCTGGAAGTGGATTTGAAGCGCAAGCGCATCTCTCTTTGTATGAAGGGCGTCAAGCAGACCGGTCTTTCATAAATGTCTGCTTTTTGGGGGTTTTGAGGTGAAGCTTGATAAACGCGTGTGGATCAAGGTCATTGCCGTCGATATGCTTTTGCTGTGCTTTTCGCTGACAGTATCGGTGACCGGGCAGATGTTTGGCTCCATCAAGCAGCTTTATGGCCTGACGCTGACGCAAGCCAGCCTGCTGTTGTCGGTGCAAAGCATTGGCGGTATGCTGCTTGCTGTG